>JACREE010000013.1 GCA_016218405.1 Gammaproteobacteria bacterium | reverse complement strand
TATTTGTCACCATCATGAAGAAGTAAATGAAATAGTTAGGCGTATTGATGGAACGACGGTTGAAGGTAAACAGCCAATCAAAACAAAAAAAGAGTTGCTCGCTGCATTAAATAACATACCATTAAAAAATCCCACTAAAGGTGCTTTAGCGCGCCGCATTCAATTTATTGCGATGAAAGCCTGGGCGGCAGAAGCAGATGCGAACTGTCCGGCTAACATAAGCGATAAGCAGGCGGCTATTCTAGAAAAAGAAGGTATTGGACAAATCAGAAAAGATCGACCAGGTGTCGTTTCACCCCCTAAGAGTGAACCTTGATTCAGGAGGATGAGATGACATCTGATCCTATTTTTATACTCATGTTGAAGGTGAGTAGTGAGATGGTTGAAAAGGTCAAGAATGACTTAGAAGAAAAACAGAATAAATTACCGGGACGTCTTCCATATTATGGGATTAAAGACCGAGATGAACTTTTTCAAGAATTTGAATTGGAATTGGAAAAAGCAGAAATAGCCTGGCTCCAGGCGAAAGACTTGATGGATCGTGTAAACAAAGGAGAGGTAACAGGAGGAAGCGAAGAAAATAGAGCGGAAGGGGAAAGGTACCTTGAAAAGGCGAGAGTTGACTTTGAAAAAGCGAAAGTGTTGTGTGAGCGTTTGAAGTTGGTTATTATAAAATATTTTGATACGGGGTGTCTTGATACGGGGTATTTTGGTACGGAGTATTTTGCTAAATCATTTAAACCACTAATAAGTTCAGTGTTAAAAAATGAAAATTTTACTGTAACATTTGATCCACTATCATATTTTATAGACAATATTCATCCTCTAAAAATCAATGACTATATTAACAAAATAAATGCGCTAGTAGGATTAAATAACATTGCTTCAAAAAAAGGTAATACGATTAGAATAATGGACTGTCCTGAAATACAGTTCTTAATAGAGAAGAAAAAAACTGATCCTGTGCAAGCCATACCTACTCATTATGAATCCGTGTGGTCAGGTAGAATGCTGAGAGTGACATCAATGAACGCTGAAATGAAGGATGAATCAGATGGTGATTTTTTAAAGAAAGCGAGACGATTGTTATTTGATTATTCAAAAGGAATGGGCCGTTGTGCGAGTTTCAAGCGTTTTTTTTGGACTGGCATTCGTCACCATCATGCAGAGGTAAATAAGATTATCAGGCGTATTGAGGGAGTGACAGTTGACAATGAACCGCCGATCCAAACAAAAGACGCCTTACTCGCCGCATTAAATAAAATACAATTAAAAAATCCCACTAAAGGTGCGTTGGCGCGCCGCATTCAATTTATTGCGATGAAAGCCTGGGCGAAAGATCAAGATAGGAATCAGGCGGAGGTCGCAGCGGATAAAAAAATCTCAGGTTATACGCCTCGGACCTGAAGATACTGGTTTTTTTCATCCCAGTCTTACTTTGCGCGCTGTTTTCTTGCCTGCTTAGGATCATGCAGGAGGGGTAAGTATAATTCCAAGCGATCATTTTCTTTGAGCAAGGTGTCTAATGTGATTTTTTCACCAAATACACCCATGACTTGTTTTGGAAGATCAATCTCTGGGTGCTGTTGTAAGATGCCAGATGCTTGAATGGCTTGTTCTGCTGTACAGGGAGCCGGCACAGTAAGCGTAAGCAGGGTTTGTTGATAAACCACTTCAATCGTTAACATCTTTTTTTCCATGTAAAACATTGGCGCGTTGATGAAAGGCATCAACCAAAGAAAAGCTGATTTGATGAAACAAGGGTTCTAAGGCCAGGGAAATCAGTTTACTGCTAAATTCAAATTCCAGGTCAAAAGATATTTTGGAGTGTTGTTCGTCTACATCTTCAAAGCGCCAAAAACCATGTAAATGACGAAAAGGGCCAGATAAAAGGCGTATTTCGATCATTTTACCCGCTTGTAGAAAATTATGGGTGGCAAAGGATTTTCTGATGCCACTTTTCATGATGGTTAAGCTGGCTTTAACTTCATCTTCATTGCGACAAAATATTTCACAAGCATGACACCAAGGCAAAAATTTTGGATAATCTTCAACGGTGTCCACGAGATTAAACATATTTTTTGCGGAATAAGGTACAATTTCGGCTCGGCTGACGATAGGCATACTATTTCCTTTTCAAAAATGAGTACATTATGACGCAGGTCAAACCAGAAAATAAAGAAATTGCGGTAAATCGTCGTGCTTTTCACGATTATTTTGTAGAGGAGCGATTTGAAGCGGGCTTGGTGCTACAGGGCTGGGAGGTCAAAAGCTTGCGTGAAGGCAAAGTGCAGTTAGCTGAAAGCTATGTGATTTTGAAGGGAGGGGAAGCTTGGGTGGTCGGTATGCATATTTCCCCTCTAAAAACTGCCTCGACCCATATTCATCCTGATCCGACGCGTTCGCGTAAATTACTTTTGAATCAAAAAGAGTTAAATAAATTAATCGGAGGCATTGAACGAAAAGGGTATACCGCGGTGGCTTTGTCGCTTCATTGGAAGCACAGTCGTGCCAAGCTGGATATTGCGCTGGCAAAAGGTAAAAAACAGCATGATAAGCGGGCCACTGAAAAAGCCAAAGAATGGCAACTCGAAAAGGCGCGCATGATGAAGTTAAAACGTTGAGGTTGCCCGTCATGAAAAATAAACTTGTTTATTTGGCGAGCATCGGGGCGGGCTTAGAATATTACGATTTTGTGGTGTGTGGCTTGCTTGCAGGGTACTTAGCAAAAGCTTTTTTTCCACAAACGGATCCGATGGTGGCGTCTCTTCAAGCCTTTGGCTTATTTTCTTTGGGTTATTTTACGCGCCCTTTGGGGGGGATCATCTTTGGTCATCTGGGTGATCGTTATGGACGTCGAGCCGTTTTTCTCTGGTCGATGATATTGATGGCCATAGCCACCTTGTCCATGGGTTTATTGCCGACGCATTTTCAGTTGGGAGGTTTGGCCACGCTTGGGCTTATCTTATTGCGTGCCCTGCAAGGGATTGCTTTTGGTGCAGAATTGCCGGGTGTCATGACGTTTTTAATGGAACATGGTTCTGCAAAAACACGCAGTTTTCATGGCGGCGTGATGTTGGCGGGTGTGAGCGCAGGGGCCTTGCTTGCCTCGGGGTTGTTGTTTTTTCTTGCGCATTTCTTTTCTGATCCGCTCATGCAGCGATGGGGTTGGCGGCTTCCTTTTTTAGTGGGGGGCGCATTGGCGGTGGTGGCTTATACTATTCGAACGAGTTTGCCCGAAACGCCTTTATTTTTACAGGCGCAAACCACGCGCTTGCGTTGGCCTGTGTGTCACCTGATGAAACAATTTCCTTTGCGTATTTTAATGGGGGTGGGCGTGGCGATGTTGAGCGCGTCCCTTTGTATGTTTCAAATCAGTTTGCCTGTTTTTTTGCATCAAGTGTATGGATTTGAAACGAGTGATGTCTATCTTGCGATTACTTTCAGTTTTATGTGGGCAGTGTTGATTTTGCCCGTCGTAGGGCGTGGGGTGGATCGGGTGGGGCGCGCGAAGTTATTAATGTATTTGTCTATTTTATTGGCAGTTTCATGTTTTGCAATTTTCACCTTATTAAACAATAAAAATTTTATATCGCTGCTTTGTTTTATTTTACTCTTACAATCGTTTACCTGCGCTGCGCAATGCGCGTCTTTACCTCTGTTAGCCGAATTGTTTCCTACCCCCGTTCGTTTAAGCGGTACTGCATTTTGTTATAACACCGTACACTTATTGGCGAGCCTCCTGCCTATTTTATTGGGTCAGTGGATTAGTTGGTTCGGCAATATGCAGCATTTTTATCTTGTTTTTATAGGTTTATCACTTATCGTATTTTGCAGCGCGGTTTGGGCGCACTTTAATGTGCTTCATCCCAATTCTTCCCCTTCCCAATTTCAACCGTAATCGGCACAGATAATTCAATCGCTTGTACCATATGTTGTCTGATGAGTTCACAAGAAAGATCAAGTTGATTTTCGGGCACTTCAAAGACTAATTCATCGTGGACTTGCATGATCATGCAAGTGGGAATTTTTTGTTGAATGAGGGCGTGATCCAAGCTATTCATGGCGCGTTTGATGATGTCAGCGGCGGTGCCCTGCAAGGGCCCATTAATGGCTGCACGCTCTGCCGCTTTTTGGCGTTGAAAATTACGATCATGAATATCAGGGATATAAATGCGTCGACCAAAAAACGTTTCAACATACCCATGTTGATGTACAAATTCTCGTGCGCGCTCCATGTAATCTTGTACACCTGGGTAGCGTTTAAAATAAAGATCAATGTAAGTTTGTGCGGCTTCACGTGATGTGCTTAATTCTCTGGCTAAACCAAAAGCAGACATACCGTATAAAATACCAAAATTAATGACCTTGGCTTGTCTGCGTTGTTCGAGGGTGACTTTTTCTTCTGTAATCCCCCATACTTCTGCCGCGGTGGCGCGATGAATGTCTGTGCCATTTGAAAAAGCAGCCAGTAGTTTTTTATCTTGAGAAAAATGCGCCATGAGCCGTAATTCAATTTGTGAATAATCGGCTGAAACAATTAAATGGTGTTGCGGCGCAATAAAAGCTTTTCGAATACGCCGCCCTTCTTCATTTCGTACAGGAATATTTTGTAAATTAGGATCAGAAGAAGATAGTCGCCCCGTGGAAGTGCCTGCTTGATTGTAAGAAGTATGGATGCGATGCGTCACAGCATTAATTTGAAGAGGCAGGGCATCCGTGTAAGTAGATTTTAATTTACTTAACATGCGATGCTCCAAAATTAATTTGGGTAATGGATAATCCAAGGCAAGTTGTTGCAATACTTCTTCGGCCGTAGAAGGTTGTCCTGTGGCTGTTCTTTGTAAAATAGGTAATTTTAAATGTTCATACAATATTTCTTGTAATTGTTTGGGGGAAGCAAGATTAAATAAACGTTGTGCAGAAGCATAGACTTTTTGTTCGATCTCACGTAAACGTTTTTCAAGTTCTTCACTTTGTCGCTTCAGTAACACACGATCAATTAATACGCCGTGACGCTCTATGTGAGATAAAGTAGAAATAAGCGGGCATTCGATCGTGTGATACACATTTTTTAATGTGGAAATGCTGTCAAGTTGTGCAAAAAGAAGGTGGTGTAATTCAAAAATAAAGGCTGTTTCTTGGCAGGCATATTGGCTGGCAGGTGCGAGAGGTATTTGCGAAAAGCTTAATTTTTTTTGTCCTTTTCCTGCTATGTCTTCATATTCTATTTTTTCTTTTTGTAGAAAACGAGAGGCTAAGGCCGCTAAATCTTGTCTTCCTTGTGTGCCATGCAGCAAACAATTTTCAATTAATACATCGTAAATGAGGCCAGATAAAGTAATATGATGAGAGGCAAATACGGTGATATCATTTTTTAAATTATACCCGCACTTTAAAATATGTTCGTTTTCCAAAATGGGTTTTAAGGCCAGTAAACTTTCTTCTAAATCTAAATTTTCTGCTTGATGATGATGTTGAAAAGGTAAATAAAAAGTATCAGCGGGATTGAAAGTGATGCTCAATCCGATCAGTGAACCAAGTGAAGAAAATAGAGGATCCGTGTAAGTACGAATCACCAGTAGTTTAGCTTGTCGCAACTGTTTTAACAGCGCCAAAAATGCAGATTGTTGTATGACTAAATGAGTTTGGTGCTCACCTGTGGGGGTAGGGGAAGTTTTTTTTTCAAGGCCAGGTAGCCAATTTTTAAATTCAAAGCGTTTGAACAGGTTCAGTAAGGTAGGGGTATCTTCGTTTTGTGGTTTGAGTGCCTCAAGTTCAATGGGCAAACTGACATCTTGTTTGATGGTTACCAAGGTTTTCCATAAAGGAATTTGAGATTGATTTGTGCGAAGTCGTTCGCCTATTTTTCCTGAAATGCTATCCGCATGGTCTAGTAAATTTTGGAGTGTGCCATATTCCTTGAGCCATTTTACGGCTGTTTTGGGGCCGACGCCGGGCACGCCAGGAATATTATCGCTGCTGTCGCCAACCAAGGAAAAGTATTCAATCAGTTGCTGAGGAGGTAAACCAAATTTTGCTTCTACCCCGGCCGGGTCAAGCAAGGTTTGAGACATTGTGTTGACGAGGGTGACCTGCGGTGACACCAGTTGCGCCATGTCTTTGTCACCCGTGGAAATTAATACGCGCCATTTTTTCTTAACCGCTTGCGCCGTGAGGGTGCCAATGACATCATCGGCTTCCACTTTTTCGATGGCAAGCAAGGGTAAGCCCATGGCTTGAATCATTTGGTGTAAAGGTTCAATTTGACTCACCAATGCATCGGGCATCGCGTCGCGTTGGGCTTTGTAGTCGGCATACAATTCATCTCGAAATGTTTCGCCTTTTGCATCAAAAATGACGCCAACATAATCAGGTTTATATTCAGTCAATAATTTTTTGATCATATTAATCACCCCATACATCGCTCCCGTGGGTTCACCGGCCGCATTGGTGAGGGGAGGAAGCGCATGAAAGGCGCGATATAAGTAAGAGGAGCCATCGATTAGAACAAGCAAGGGGGCAGTCATGTTAGGGTAAATCCTTTCGAGGAAGAGAAAATTGACGAAGCTCGCGTTATACTTCACGTGGATGAGTTTTCAGTTTTTTAGCGCTCAAGCAGGGTTCAGATTGACTGTTTAAAAATGTGCGCACAGTTATTCATATGCAAGCATTTTTTAACAGTTAAGATGGGCCCTGATTGGGATGCTAAAAAACTGAAAACTCATCCGCGTGAAGTATATTATGAGGGGAATCTATCGAGATGCAAGTTGGAGAAAAAATGAAATTAGGTCCGGTGATGTTTGATTTAGCGGGGACGTCTTTAAGTCCAGAAGAAGTAGAATTAATACAGCATCCTGCCGCAGGTGGGATAATTTTATTTACACGAAACTATCGTACGCCGCTGCAATTGCGAAAATTGGTGCAAGACATTCGTCAACATCGCCCCGATATTTTAATTGCGGTGGACCAAGAAGGTGGGCGTGTACAGCGTTTTCGTCATCAATTTACCCCACTACCCGCTGCACGCAAGTTTGGGCAGGTTTATCTCGACAATCCACAGCTGGCAAAAATTTATGCTGAAACAGCGGCCTGGGTCATGGCGGCTGAATTACGTCAATATGATATCGATTTTAGTTTTGCTCCTGTATTAGACGTGGATTTTAAACATAATGAGGTGATAGGTGATCGTGCTTTTCACTCAGATGTCGATATCATCACCGAAATGGGCAGGAGTTTTGTTCATGGTATGAATCGAGCAGGCATGCAAGCGGTGGGTAAACATTATCCGGGTCACGGTTATGTGGGGGCGGATTCTCATCTTGAATTACCTTATGATGAACGTACCTTGCGTCAACTTAAGGCGAAGGATTTGATCCCTTTTCAACGCTTAATTCAAGCAGGTTTGTTGGCGGGTATCATGCCGGCTCATATTGTTTACCCAAAAATAGATAAAGAAGCTGCGGGCTTTTCTTCTTATTGGTTACACACGATGTTACGTAAAACTTTGGGTTTTCAAGGGGTTATTTTTTCTGATTCTTTAACCATGGCGGGTGCAGAATGTGCAGGCGGGTTTGATGAGCGTGCCAAAAAAGCCTGGGAAGCAGGGTGTGACATGCTCTTGGTGTGTAATAATCGTTTGGCCACCTATACGATGCTGGATGCAATGCACTCTTTTTCTCGTGAAGGTTTGCATGAGCGTTTGTTAGCTTTGCGCGGACGAGGGGGAGAAGGAGTGATGGCTTTAAGCGCTGATCCGGTTTGGGAAGAAGCAGTGGAACTATTAAAAAGGATGAACTAGGTGAGGATAGCATGCCAACATTAAATTCTTTTGTTGTACACGACGCAGCCTATCAGCAAAATGCCGCTGCGATGGCTGAAAAAGTAGCGGATTTAAAAGCGAAGACAGCGCAAATTAGCTTGGGTGGGCATGAAAAATCGCGAGAACGACATCAAAAACAGGGGAAGCTTTTACCAAGAGAACGTATCCAGCGTTTATTGGATCCGGGTTCACCTTGGCTAGAAGTGGGTATGTTTGCGGCGTTTCAAGTGTACGAAGAAGCGTTACCTGCAGCAGGTATCATTGCAGGGATAGGCTGTGTGTCAGGGCAATATTGCATGATCATCGCGAACGATGCCACGGTGAAAGGAGGTACTTATTATCCTCTGACCGTCAAAAAACATTTGCGTGCCCAGGATATTGCAGAACAAAATCACCTGCCTTGTCTTTATTTAGTGGATTCAGGCGGGGCGTTTTTACCAAAACAAGATGAAGTTTTTCCTGATCGTGAACACTTTGGGCGAATTTTCTTTAATCAGGCGCGCATGTCTGCCCGTAATATTCCACAAATTGCTGTGGTCATGGGGTCGTGTACAGCGGGGGGAGCTTATGTGCCCGCCATGGCAGATATTAGTATCATGGTGAAACAACAAGCCACGATTTTTTTGGCAGGCCCCCCTTTGGTTAAAGCGGCCATTGGTGAAGTGGTGACAGCCGAAGAGCTGGGGGGCGCAGATGTGCATTGTAAATTATCTGGCGTGGCGGATTATTATGCGCAAAATGATGTGCATGCTTTAGAAATCGCACGAGAAGCTGTCTCTTCTTTAAATCGTAACCATGAAAAGATCGGTGCGTTGCGTGAACCATGCTCCCCTTTATATGATCCAAACGAGTTATATGGCCTGATCCCAGCTGATACACGTAAACCTTATGATGTGCGAGAAATCATCGCACGTTTGGTGGATGCGTCTGAATTTGATGAATTTAAAGCCTTGTATGCCACGACTTTAGTGTGTGGATTTGCGCATATTTATGGTTACCCAGTGGGGATAGTGGGTAATAATGGTGTGTTATTTTCTGAGTCGGCTCAAAAAGGTGCGCATTTTATTGAATTGTGTTGCCAACGACAAATTCCACTGATTTTTTTACAAAATATCACGGGTTTTATGGTGGGCAGTAAATATGAAGCTTCGGGAATTGCCAAACATGGTGCTAAAATGGTGACCGCTGTTGCCTGTGCCAATGTACCCAAGTTAACAGTGATCGTGGGAGGTAGTTTTGGTGCGGGTAACTACGGGATGTGCGGGCGTGCCTATGATCCCCGATTTTTATGGATGTGGCCTAACGCGCGTATTTCCGTGATGGGGGGTGAACAAGCCGCCCAAGTTATGTTGCAAATCAAGCAAGATAGTTGTACGAAGCAGGGTGTGTCGCTTTCGCCAGAAGAAGAACAAACGCTGAAGCAAACGGTATTAACACATTATGATCGTTGTGGTCACCCTTATTATGCCAGTGCACGTCTTTGGGATGATGGCATCATTGATCCCTTGGATACGCGTCAGGTATTAGCCCTGTCTTTGGCGGTGGTGTGGCAAGCGCCACACATTAAGACAGCGTTTGGTGTATTTAGAATGTGAGACAATTCATGAGTGAATGGGTAACAATTTCTGTAAAAAAAGCCGTAGCCACATTAACCTTAAATCATCCCGAAAAACATAATGCCTTGAGTGGTCCCTTGGTCCAAGCCTTAGCGACGGCCGTCAAAGAAATCAAAGTGGATCCACATATCCATCTGCTTGTTATTAAAGCGGCGGGTAATCATTTTTGTGCAGGGGCGAATATTCAATGGATGAAAACCCTCAGTGATGCGTCATTTGAAGAAAACAAAAAAGATGCGTTAGTGTTATCTGAATTTTTTTATGAACTTTATCATTTGGCAAAGCCCACGGTCAGTTTAGTGCAAGGAGCCGCTTTGGGAGGAGCCTTAGGAATCATTTCTTGCTGTGATTTGGTTATTGCGCATCCTCTCGCACAATTTGGTTTTTCAGAAGTCAAGTTGGGTTTGGCGCCAGCGGTGATCAGCCCTTATGTGGTGGCGGCTATGGGTGTACGTCAAGCAAGACGTTATTTTCTAACGGGTGAAAAATTTTCCTCTCAAACAGCTTTGCGTTTGGGTTTGGTTCATCATGTTGCAGAAAATTTAGAAGAAGCCTTATTACCTTACCAAACTTCTTTTTTGGAAAGTGGGCCACAAGCCATGGCTGTGACAAAAGAATTAACTTCCCTAGTGGCATCTCAGCCGCTGAATCGGGTATTAGCTGAAAAAACAGCTGAAATTAATGCGAGAATGCGCACCTCAAAAGAAGGAAAAGAAGGGTTGTCTGCATTTTTAGAAAAACGTAAGCCTGTTTGGTAAAAGGAGAAAAGATTGAATATTAAAGTGATCAATCTTGGTAAAGATAAGTTTATTAAATTTGGCCCCTTTCTGAGTTATTTTTATAATGAAGCTTCCGCATTAAAAGAAGTGGAAAATGTGTTTGTTGAAGAAATTTATGCGTTTAAAACCCGTAATCCTCGATCCTTGATGATTGATGTGGGAAGTGGTTTGGGGATCACCGCACTGTATTTAAAATATAAAAATCCACAAGCTAAGATTGTTTGTTTTGAAAAAAATCCTGAGTTATTGCTTCTGAGTGAGAAAAATTTTAAAGCCAATGAAGTAAAAGGTATTACTCTGGTCCCTGTTTCTGCTGAAAAAAAAATAGCTGATAAGTTAAATGGTTATATTAATCATCCTATTGATTTTATCAAAATCGATTTACCTGGAGAGGTCACGGCTTTACTGTCCTCTCTTGGAAAAAGATTGTTGCTGGTAAAAGAATTGATATGTAAATGTTATGATAAAAATGAACTGCAAGCTGTCAAAGACAGCTTGCTGCCCCATTTTAAGTTAACCATTCATGAATCACCCGATTCCACTTTTTTTATTTTGAGAGCAAAAAAACATGACAGCAAAAAATCTAGATGAAATTGTTGCCTTGGCTAAACGTCGTGGCTTTATTTTTCAGAGTGGAGAAATTTACGGTGGTTTGCAGGGCGTTTATGATTACGGTCCGCTGGGTGTAGAACTAAAAAATAATTTAAAAGCGGCGTGGTGGCAAAGTAATGTGTATGAACGTGATGATATGGTGGGTTTGGACACGGCTATTTTGTCACACCGCGCTGTATTTCAATACTCAGGTCATGAAGATACATTTGCCGACATGATGGTAGATTGTCGAGAATGCAAGCATCGTTGGCGAGTGGATCATTTGAAAAATGGAAAATGCGAACACTGTGGATCAGATAATTTAACAGAGCCGCGTGCTTTTAATATGATGTTTAAAACGCGTATGGGTCCTGTGGAAGATCAAGACGTGTTTGCTTACCTGCGCCCAGAAACAGCGCAAGGTATTTTTACGCAATTTAAAAATATTGTGGATGCCACTTCCATGAAGTTGCCCTTTGGTGTGGCGCAAATTGGCAAAGCATTTCGTAATGAAATTACGCCGCGTAATTTCATTTTCCGTGTGCGAGAGTTTGAGCAAATGGAAATTGAATTTTTTGTTAAACCCGGTGAGGATGATACCTGGCATGAAAAATGGGTAGAGTGGCGTTACGAGTGGTGGAAACAGCAAGGCTTGTCAGAGACACGTTTGAAGTTGTTAACGCAACCGACAGAAGAACTCGCGCATTATGCGAAAAAAACCGTGGATATTTTATATGAATACCCTCACGGTTTTGAAGAATTGGAAGGTATTGCCAATCGTACGGATTACGATTTAGGCTCGCACACACGTTCACAAAGTGATTTTAATTTAAGTGCAAAAGTAAAACCGAATACAGACAGCACAGCTAAATTAGCGATATTAGATTTGCAAAGTAATAAATTTATCGTGCCCTATGTGATAGAACCTTCTGCGGGAGTAGATAGAGGGGTATTAGCTGTTTTAAATGAAGCGTACACCGAAGAAGTGTTAGGGGAAGGAAAATCGCGTGTCGTCTTAAAACTCAAGCCCCATTTGGCGCCTGTTAAAGTCGCCGTCGTGCCCTTGGCACGCAATAACCCCGCCATCGTTGAAAAAGCGCAAGAAATACGAAAAATACTTCAACGTTTAGGCTTAGGTCGTATCTCTTATGAAGACACGGGCAATATTGGCAAAAGCTACCGCCGTCACGATGAAATTGGTACCCCGCTGTGCATCACCGTTGATTTTGATACCGTGACCGAAGGCCCACAATACCATACCGTCACTCTCCGCGATCGCGATACCATGCAACAAACCCGCCTACCCATTGAACAACTGAGTGCTTATGTGAGGGAGGTTTTATTTTAAATGCTCTTCCCCTGCTTGTTGCAGCACCTCTTTAATAAGCGCAGTAGATAAGTGATACCCGGATTTTTGTAATTCAGTGAGTAACGGAGAGATTTTTTTTAGTAGTTTCTTTTGTTTTGCTAGCAGCAATATACCTGCTGTACCTATTATTTTTACTTGAAGCTGTTTTGCTATTTTTCTTCCAAGTTTCTCGTCGATTAATAAAGGATATTGGGTGGCAATAGCTAATGAAATTGCCGCTGTTTCTCCTGCTCCTAAATGATAAAGCAACACAGATTTATTATGCAGGTGAGTTGGATGTGGTTTTATTTCTGCAATACCTTTATCTATGGCGTGTTGAATGGCGGTAGCACCTGAACGTGAAAGTTCACTCAAACACTCTGCTGCAACAATATCTGGAATTAAGATTGTGCCAAGTAAATCAAACAAGAGGGGTATTTGATCTACGCGACCAAAAGCGATGAGTGGACTTGCATCAGCAATAATAAATTTATTCAAAATCTTTTAATTCCTTGAGGAGATCTTTAGTGGAATAATTTACGATGGAAATATTTAATTTTCCAAGTATTTCAATAAAGCCCTCTAAAGATTTATCAGCAAGTTTTGCAGCTTTTTCCAAGGTGAGGTGGTGTTCTTTATAGAGAGTGATCGCTAAAGAGGCATGCAAACCAAGCTCTATTAATTTTTTGCTAAAAGGAACAGCTAAAAAAACCGGGCGCCCCCTTTTGGTTACGAGTGAAAGTTTTCCTTTTTCAGCGTCGTGGATAAGGGTGCCAGTATGTTCTCGCAAGTCTCTAACAGTGAAAACGTCCATAAAAAACCTCTATTTCTAAATGTGCCATCAAATGATAGCACATTTTTTGGGGGTGGGTGTAATAAATTAGCTTCTTTTATGCAGAGGTTCCCCCTCGATTTTTATCTGGTTTTTTATGAGGGAGCTCTGTAGAGATTGCTGGCACTCCTCCCTAATAAACATTATACTTTGTCTCTTTTTGTGCCCCTATTTAAACAGAGGATTAAATGATCATGGCCGTTGAGCGCACTCTTTCTATTATCAAACCCGATGCCGTCCAAAAAAATGTAATTGGCAAAATTCTCGATCGTTTTGAAACAGCAGGTTTGAAAATCGTTGAAGCTAAAATGAAACACTTAAGCAAAAATGAAGCCGAAGCCTTTTATGCTGTGCATAAAGAACGTCCTTTTTATGGTGAATTAGTCGAATTCATGATTTCTGGCCCCGTTTTTATTTCCGTTTTAGAAGGGGAAAATGCGGTGATGTGTCATCGTGACATCATGGGTGCCACCAACCCTAAAGAAGCAAAGCCAGGCACCGTTCGTGCTGATTTTGCAGACAGTATCCAAAACAATGCGGTACATGGTTCGGATTCGCTTCAAACAGCAAAAGAGGAAGTTCGCTTCTTCTTTGGTGAGTAAACGTGGAAAAAATCAATTTACTCAATTTTAATCATGACGATTTGCTAGCCCTGCTCTTAGCGTGGGGGCAGCCACGTTATCGTGCGACCCAAATTTTTCAATGGATACATCAAAAGGGCCTGGATAATATCAATGAGATGACGAATTTGAGTAAAGATTTTCGTCAGTTATTGCAAGAAAAAGCTGAAATTCGTGCTTTGGATATTGCTTTAGATAAAGTGTCTGTCGATGGTACCCGAAAATGGTTGTTTCGTTTGGCTGATGGTAATTGCATTGAAACGGTTTTTATTCCTGAGGGTGAACGAGGGACCCTGTGTGTCTCTTCTCAAGTAGGTTGTGCAGTGAACTGTACGTTTTGTTCGACGGGTAAACAAGGGTTTAGTCGTGATTTGACTGTGGCAGAGATTATCGGTCAAGTTTGGTTGGCTTCGCGTTTATTGGCTTCACCTGAAAAAGAAAAACCGATCACCAATGTCGTGATGATGGGCATGGGTGAACCCTTGCTGAATTTTGAAAATGTCGTTAAATCATTAGAAATTATGTTAGATGATAATGCTTATGGTCTTTCAAAACGACGTGTCACGCTGAGCACCTCGGGGTTTGTCCCTCAAATGTTGGCTTTAAAAAAACGGGTTCCAGTGGCTTTGGCCGTCTCTTTGCATGCACCTAATGATGAATTGCGCAATAAGATTGTGCCCGTTAACCGAAAATATCCTTTGTCTGAATTGATGGCCGTATGCCGAGATTATTTTGCGAATGAACCCCGGCGTACCGTCATGATGGAATACGTGATGTTAGCGGGGGTGAATGATTCCGAAAAACACGCGCGCGAATTAATTAAAATTTTGAAAGATGTGCCGGCTAAAATAAATTTAATTCCTTTCAACTCCTTTCCTTCTGCGCCTTACCAGTGCTCCTCTATGGAAGTGATCAAAGCTTTTCAAGAAAGACTCATGGCAGCCGGGTTTATCACCACGATTCGTCGAACACGCGGTGACGATGTAGATGGCGCCTGCGGTCAGTTGGTGGGTCAAGTGAACAAACGAACCAAAAACTCAGGCGTGTAAAGTATATACTTCACGTGGATGAGTTTTCGGTTTTTTAGCGCTCAAGCAGGGTTCAGATTGACTGTTAAAAAATGTGCGCATAGTTATTCATATGCAAGCATTTTTTAACAGTTAAGATGGGCCCTGATTGGGATGCTAAAAAACCGAAAACTCATCCGCGTGAAGTATATTTAGGGTCTGTTTACAATTCTAACTATGCTGGCCATAAACCCTAATCCGTTGCATCATCATAAGCAGGATGATGCGGCATCAGTGTGGGCCGTGGATAAGAAGGTAAAACGACGCTAATACTCGGTGCAGGGGCAGGTGCCTGTATGGGTTCGGGTGTCAGCCCAGGGATGGGCGTATATTGCTTTATCAAGCCATGTTCAAGTTCATAATCAAGAATACATGCCTCCATGGTGCGTTCTAGTTTGTCTTCAAAATAAATTAACACATTGCCCCCGACTTCATTTTCACCCATTTCAAACTCATATTTAACGACACCAAATAAATTTCCCCATTCAAAAAAATCAACGTGGATCACCCCGCCATGGAAGAGCGGGGCACCTGTTAAATAGGCGTTACCATGATGAAAAACTAATTCGGGAGTGGCGAGTGTTTTTAAAGCTTCAACTTGTTCAGGCGTTAATGCTAATTCCACCCCGTGATGCAACACATCCAATGTCAACTCAAGACGTTTTTTCAGTCTGTCTATGCAAGGTTTATCGAGCAGATCGTGCAATAAAAAAGAGCCGGCTTGTTTGGAGAGTTGATAGTAGCGTAATAAGGGGGTGAGTTTGGGATTATCAATTTGGCGATGATGCCATTGCAGGAAATGCATTTGATGCAAACTCAGAGGTTTGCCTTGTTTAAAGGCATGGAGTAATTCATGGTAAGTGTCATGAGAGGGCTTTAACTCAAGGCTGGGTGCGTTTGTCATTTTCTTTCCCCTTCATCCCTAAAATGAATGCCATTATGGCATAAATTTATTCATTTTTGAACTTTTTTTGGCTTAAAAATGATAAAAAAATGCAAATCATCGACTAAAATTAAGGGGAGTACTTTTCAATGGAAGGAGCGATTTATGAAGAAAATATTATCTGTTCTATTAATCTCAAGCAGCCTGCTTGTTTTGTCAGGATGTCAGACCTTGTCCCAGCATAAACAAGAAACAGGTGCTGTTACTGGGGCGGTAGTCGGTGGTGTGGTGGGTGATGCCATCGGTGGCAATGCAGTGGGTACCATCATTGGTGCCGGCGTCGGTGCATTTGCGGGTAGTGAAATTGGTAAAAACATGAATTAAAAAATGAAAAATGAGTGACTTTAAGATACACTTCCCACTTTCGTGAATATACTTCACGTGGATGAGTTTTCGGTTTTTTAGCATCCCAAGCAGGGTTCAGATTGACTGTTAAAAAATGTGCGCATAGTTATTCATATGCAAGCATTTTTTAACAGTTAAGATGGGCCCTGATTGGG
>JACREE010000012.1 GCA_016218405.1 Gammaproteobacteria bacterium | reverse complement strand
TCCAAAACATATTCTTGATTAATTTTGCCCAAAAAATGTGTCAAGGTTTCGAGCGTTTCTGTCATATGCCTTACTTTGGGTCTGCCCAAAATGCCTACTTTCTTGAATCTACTCACAGGATCTCCAAAATAAAATATAGATTAGGTGATTTTATATCTTGAATAGGGAAAAGCTATCCCCATTTTCATGAACTGTGAATGATTGTATTTAAAATGAGGAGAAATGAATGAAAAATGACCGCCCCGGCGATGAAAGCAAGTGGCAAAAAATCGCAGACGATCTTAAACACTCCAAACCTGAATTTGAGGAATTAGAGGCGCCGACAGAATTGCCAGCCTTAGATTGCCCTAGCCGAGAAGAATTGGAAAATGACTTAACCAAGTTAGAAGAAAAATACAATGAGGCAGTCAAAGCGCTGCGTTATTCTCAAGCTGAAATGGATAATTTACGTAAACGTGCTGAAAGAGACGTGAGTAATGCCTATAAATATGGGGCTGAAAAATTGATTGTTGATATGTTGGCAGTCGTGGATAGCATTGAAAAAAGCCTGGAGCTCATGAATAACCCCACTCCAGAGCTGAATACAATTCAAGAAGGTATCGCGCTAACCTATAAATTATTGATGGGATCCCTTGAAAAACTATCCGTTAAGCAAGTAAACCCTGTAGGCGAAGCTTTCAATCCAACCTGGCATGAGGCAATGACCCTGCAAGAACAACCTGGAACGAAACCAGGCACCGTACTGACCGTGCTTCAAAAGGGTTATCTTTTGCATGAACGTCTACTCAGACCGGCTCTAGTGATTGTAACAAAGTAATTCTGAACAAGCGTAGTTAGAATTATAAACAGCCCCTATTGAAAAAGAGCGGGATCATCCCCACCTTATCGGAAACAAATTTTTATTACTGGAGACAACCATGGCGAAAATTATTGGCATTGACCTCGGCACAACCAACTCTTGTGTTGCAGTGATGCTTCCTGAAGGCAAGGCACACGTGATTGAAAATGCAGAAGGTCGTCGAACCACTCCTTCTATTGTGGCCTACACAGCAGATGGCGGCGAAGTATTAGTGGGGGAAGCGGCTAAGCGTCAAGCTGTCACCAATCCTAAAAACACACTGTACGCCATTAAACGTTTAATTGGCCGAAAATTTGACGATCCTGTGACTCAACGTGACGTCAAAATGGTGCCTTATGAAATTATGCGTGCCACGAATGGCGATGCTTGGGTCAAAGCGGCAGGAAAAGAATTAGCCCCCCCCCAAATTTCCGCCGAAGTATTACGTAAAATGAAGGCAACCGCAGAGGCTTATTTAGGTACCACGGTGACAGAAGCAGTTATCACTGTGCCCGCTTATTTTAATGACTCCCAACGCCAGGCCACAAAAGACGCGGGGCGTATTGCTGGTCTTGAAGTCAAACGTATCATTAATGAACCCACTGCTGCAGCCTTGGCTTATGGCTTAGACAAAAAACAAGGCGACTCCAAAATCGCTGTTTATGACTTGGGCGGGGGTACCTTTGATATCTCTATCATTGAAATTGCAGAAGTAGATGGCGAACACCAGTTTGAAGTGCTGGCCACCAATGGGGATACCTTCCTCGGAGGAGAAGATTTTGACTTGCGCCTCATTGAATTCTTGGCAGCCGAGTTCAAAAAAGATTCAGGAATTGATGTGCACAATGATCCTTTAGCCTTGCAGCGCTTAAAAGAAGCGGCTGAAAAAGCTAAAATCGAATTATCTTCTGCGCAACAAACTGATGTAAATTTACCCTACATCACCGCAGATGCTTCGGGACCTAAGCACCTGAATATCAAAATCACCCGAGCTAAACTGGAATCACTTGTTGATGACCTCATCACCAGAACGGTTGAACCTTGCAAAATAGCACTTAAGGATGCAGGCTTAACGGCGGCTGATATCAATCAAGTCATTTTGGTGGGCGGACAAACACGCATGCCCAAAGTTCAAGAAACAGTTAATGCGTTTTTTGGAAAAGAGGCGCGACACGATGTTAACCCTGATGAAGCTGTGGCTGTCGGTGCGGCCATTCAAGGGGGGGTATTATCTGGCGACGTAAAAGATGTCTTGTTGCTTGACGTCACACCTCTTTCCTTGGGTATCGAAACAATGGGCGGCGTAATGACAAAGCTCATTCAGAAAAACACCACCATTCCCACGAGGGCAAGCCAAGTTTTTTCTACGGCGGATGATAACCAAACAGCTGTTACTGTTCACGTACTCCAAGGTGAACGAGAAATGGCTTCAGCCAATAAATCATTAGGCCGTTTTGATTTAGCTGACATTCCTCCTGCACCTCGCGGTATGCCACAAGTCGAAGTCACATTTGATATTGATGCAAATGGTATTTTAAATGTCTCTGCGAAAAATAAAGCAACAGGTAAAGCGCAATCCATTGTCATTAAAGCTTCCAGCGGCTTAAATGAAGAAGAAATACAACGCATGGTAAAAGATGCAGAAATGCATTCTGAGGAAGATAAAAAATTCCATGAGTTGGTTGATGCACGCAACCAAGCTGATTCGCTTACACATGCAACCCTGAAAGCCATTAAGGATGCCGGTGATAAAGTCACAGCGGATGAAAAATCTCACATCGAAGCAGCGGTAGCCGACCTCAAGGAAGCCATGAAAGGAACAGATAAGGCGGTTATTGAAGCAAAAACGCAAGCCCTCTCTGCCCTTTCCACGCAACTGCTTGAACGCTTACAAACTCAAGCCGGTGCGCAAGGTGGGGGTGATTCAACAGGTGGCAGCCAAGCAGGTGGCTCTCATCAAGGTGAACACCATGACACAGGTAAAAAAGGGGGCGGAGACGATGTCGTTGATGCTGAGTTTGAAGAAGTAAAGAAATAAATAAAATAACCCCCCGTTTTTAGCGGGGGGTACAATTGACCGGATCTCAATGAACAAAAAAAATCACTATGATATCTTGGGCGTTCCACGAAACGCATCAAATGAAGAAATCAAGAAAGCCTATCGTCGTTTAGCCATGAAACTGCACCCGGATCGTAACCCAGGTGACAGAGCGGCAGATGAACAATTTAAAGAAATAAATAGAGCTTATGAAGTATTGTCCAACCCTCAAAAACGTGCGGCATATGATCAATTTGGTGATGCAGGTGTAGAAGGTGCGGGCGCAGGTGGTGGTGCTTCTTTTTCTGATATCTTCGGTGATATTTTTGGCGATATTTTTGGCGCTGCCGGAGGCAGAACAGCTGAACGTCAGTCTCAACGAGGGGCTGACTTACGCTACAACCTTTCATTAACGCTTGAACAAGCCGTGCATGGTGCCACGCTTGAAATTAAGGTGCCCACCTTGATTGCCTGCAAAACCTGTCATGGCACGGGTGCAAAAAGCGGATCCACCCCCAGCAACTGTCGAACTTGTGGTGGTATCGGTCAAGTCAGAATGCAGCAAGGTTTTTTCTCTATTCAACAAACCTGTCCAACCTGCCATGGTGAAGGTAAAGTTATCACCAATCCTTGCCTGGATTGTCATGGACACGGTCGCACACGCAGCGCCAAAACTTTATCTGTGAAAGTACCCGCTGGTATTGATAATGAAGATAGAATACGCCTGAGTGGTGAGGGTGAAGCGGGTTTGCATGGTGCGCCGGCAGGCGATCTGTATGTGTTTATTGAAATCAAGCCCCATTCTATCTTTACTCGGGAAGAAAAAGATCTTTATTGTGAAGTACCTGTGAATTTCGTCACAGCCGTGCTGGGTGGGGAAATTGAAATTCCTACACTGAATGGCCATGTTAACTTAAAAATTCCTTCTGGCACGCAAAGTGGAAAAATGTTTCGTCTGAAGGGCAAAGGAGTCCCTGCAATACGCAGTGGAAGCCCCGGTGATCTCCTGTGTAAAGTCATGGTAGAAACCCCTGTAAATTTAACCCGCCGTCAAAAAGACTTATTACTTGCGTTTGAGCGAGAACTTAATGATGGGCAAGATCACACCCCCAAGGCTGACTCCTGGTTAGGTTCCGTGAAAAAATTTTTTGAAGGATTGTAATGATGCCAAAAAGGAAAATGCTCATCGCGGCTAACTGGAAAATGAATGGGAGTCAGAATTTAACAAAAACTTTACTCGAAGGATTGGCTGTTGCCACACAAGGCAGTGAAAATGAAATTGCCGTTTTTCCTCCCTACCCTTATCTAGCATTAACGCAAGACATTTTACGCGCCACCCCTATTCGTTTTGGTGCCCAAGATCTGAGTGCGCATGATGAAGGTGCCTATACAGGCGAAGTATCAGCAAGCATGTTAACTGATATGGGCTGTTATTATGTCCTCATTGGACATTCTGAACGACGCGCTTACCATCAAGAAAGCAACGAATTACTTCTACAAAAATATCAACGCGCCTCCCAGCAGGGGCTCAACCCTATTCTTTGCTTGGGTGAAACCCAGTCTGAACGAAATGCGAACTTAACGTTTCAAGTGATCAACTCACAACTTCTCCCGTTTTTAACACAGGATTACCTGGCAAATATGACTATTGCTTATGAACCCGTTTGGGCCATTGGAACGGGAAAAACAGCCACACCCGATGAAGCACAAGTGGTCCATGCATTTATTCGCGAAAAAATTGCTGAAAAAGACTCTTCCCTTGCTAATAAAATTAGAATACTCTATGGCGGAAGCGTGAAACCCAACAATGCACGCGAATTATTTAGTTTGCCTGATGTAGATGGTGGTCTTATTGGTGGTGCGTCACTAAAAAAAGAAGAATTTATTCAGCTCTGCCGAACAACGAAAATTTAGATGGATTATCTTTTATGTTTCAGTTTTTTTTAGTTTTACACGTCCTCATTTGCCTGGGTTTAATTTCCCTTGTTTTGCTGCAACATGGCAAGGGTGCAGATATGGGAGCTTCTTTTGGCAGCGGCGCTTCACAAACCTTATTTGGTGCGCAAGGTTCTGCAACATTTTTAACAAAATTTACACGCATTTTAGCTGTTCTGTTTTTTGCAAATTGTTTATGGTTAGGATATCTAGGCGCACATCAACGTGCCCCCGATTTACTGCAAGGCATTGAAAAAGTAGTACAAAACAACCCTTCTCTGTCTGAGCAACAACCTGCACCCAGCGGGATAGTCAAGGAGTAATTAGCCGAAGTGGTGAAATTGGTAGACACGCCGTCTTGAGGGGGCGGTGGCGTAAGCCGTGCCGGTTCGAGTCCGGCCTTCGGCACCATCTTTTAGCTCAACTTTTTAGGAAACCACTATAATGCGGTCAATCACCTAATTTTTTACTTTTATTATCGACTGACTGGAATTATAATACGCCCGTTCTTTAACGAAGCGTTCTGGGATAAAAATCAGCATGTTAGGACAATATTTACCAATACTCATTTTTATTTTGCTGGGCATTGTCATGGGGGTTCTACCCATCTTAGGTGGATGGATTTTAGGCCCAAAAAAACCCAATAAAGAAAAATTAGCTGCTTATGAATGTGGTTTCCCCGCCTTTGAAGATGCCCGTCTTCCTTTTGACGTTCGTTACTACCTTGTTGCCATTCTTTTTATCATTTTTGATCTTGAAACAGCCTTCTTCGTGCCTTGGGCTGTTGTCTTAAATGATATCGGTTGGTTCGGTTTTTGGGCCATGATGATATTTTTGGGGCTTTTGGTGATTGGTTTCATTTATGAGTGGAAAAAAGGTGCGCTCGAATGGGAATAGATGCTGTTTTAGAAAAAGTCCAACATCACGGTTTTGCGGTGACGAGTCTTGAAAAGTTGCTGGGTTGGGCACGCAGTGGCTCTATGTGGCCTGTCACCTTCGGCTTGGCATGCTGTGCTGTTGAAATGATGCAAGCAGGCGCATCCCGCTACGATCTTGATCGATTCGGCATGATTTTTCGTCCCAGCCCTCGCCAGTCAGATGTGATGATTGTCGCTGGCACGCTCTGCAACAAAATGGCGCCTGCTTTGCGAAAAGTTTACGACCAAATGTCCGATCCTAAATGGGTGATTTCCATGGGGTCCTGTGCGAATGGTGGAGGTTATTACCATTACTCTTATTCCGTTGTCCGTGGTTGTGATCGTATTGTTCCTGTTGATATTTATGTGCCCGGTTGTCCACCCACCGCAGAAGCCTTAGTCTATGGCATTATCCAGCTACAAAATAAACTCAAACATAAGAATATTTTTATTCGTGAGGAAGGCTAATGACTGACCTCAAACATATCTCCTCCCTCATTCAAGAACGTTATGCTGATTTTGTGCTTACTTCAGCCATAGCGCACGAAGAACTGACACTTGAAGTCTCACGAGAACATCTTCGTTCCTTGTGCGTTGTTCTTCGCGATGACGTGGATTTAAAGTTTGAAGAACTCATGGACATATGTGGTGTGGATTATTTGCAATATGGCATTTCAGAATGGACAACCACCTCCGCCACCTCCAGCGGTTTTGAACGTGCCGTTTCTAAGGAGGGGCACACTGTTCTTACTTGGAATAAGCCTCGTTTTGCCGTTGTTTATCATTTGCTGTCAATCACACACAATCACCGACTTCGTTTGCGTGTTTTTGTGGATAATGATCCACTTTGTGTTGACTCTGTTACGGATATTTGGAGTTCTGCTAACTGGAATGAACGAGAAACTTACGATTTATTTGGCATCATTTTTCAAAACCATCCCGATCTAAGAAGAATCCTAACAGATTACGGATTCAGCGGTCATCCCTTCAGAAAAGACTTCCCTTTAATTGGGGATGTTGAGATGCGTTATGATGCTCAGCAAGGGCGTGTTATTTACGAACCGGTGAGTATTGAACCACGCACATTGGTTCCACGCGTTATCCGTAACGAGCACCCTGCTGATAAGGAAGAAAATGTCTGATATTCGAAATTTCACGATGAACTTTGGTCCACAGCATCCTTCTGCGCATGGCGTATTACGTCTCATTTTAGAAATGGACGGCGAAGTTATCACCAAAGCGGATCCGCATATCGGCTTACTGCATCGTGCAACAGAAAAATTAGCCGAATCAAAACCCTATAACCAGAATATCGGCTACATGGATCGTTTGGATTACGTCTCCATGATGTGTAATGAACATGGTTATGTGATGGCGATCGAAAAACTCTTGGGCATTACCCCCCCCCTTCGCGCACTCTATATTCGAACCTTGTTTGATGAAATAACGCGTATTTTAAATCATCTTCTGTGGTTAGGAGCACATGCCTTAGACTTAGGCGCCATGACCGTTTTCTTATATACATTCAGAGAGCGTGAAGATTTAATTGATTGTTATGAAGCCGTATCTGGCTCTCGTATGCACGCCACCTACTATCGTCCTGGTGGCGTAAAAAGTGATTTACCTGACAGCATGCCGAAATATCAACCCTCTCGTTGGCACAATAAACAAGAAGTAAAAAAAATGAATGCGAATCGTCAAGGTTCGCTGCTCGATTTCATTTGGGATTTCACTGAGCGCTTTCCCCGTTGTGTCGATGAATATGAAACGCTTCTGACAAATAATCGTATTTGGAAACAGCGCACCGTAGATATTGGTATTGTCACCGCTGAACGCGCACTTCAAAATGGTTTTTCCGGACCGATGTTGCGTGGATCGGGCGTGGCTTGGGATCTACGAAAAAAACAACCTTATGCAGCCTATGAACATGTTGATTTTGATATCCCCATCGGTTTAAACGGTGACTGCTATGATCGCTACTTGGTACGCGTTGAAGAACTCCGCCAATCGAATCACATTATTAGGCAATGCATCAATTGGTTAAGACAAAACCCAGGACCGGTTAGCATTGATGATCATAAAATAGTTCCTCCTCGTCGCATAAACATGAAACGCGACATGGAATCCATGATTCACCATTTTAAACTTTTCACGGAAGGTTATTGTCTACCTGCGGGTGAAGCTTATGCCGCTGTTGAACACCCTAAAGGTGAATTTGGTGTTTATCTTCTTTCAGATGGTGCCAATAAACCTTATCGATTGAAAATTCGCGCCCCCAGCTTTAATCATTTGGCGTCACTGGATGAAATGACACAAGGGCATATGTTAGCGGATGTGGTGACCGTGCTCTCTAGTCAAGATATCGTTTTTGGAGAAGTAGATCGTTAACCTCTTCCCTCTGGGTCCTGCGTGAAGCAATTCACTTTGACGCCTTGAGCGAATGTTTTTTATTATTTATTTTTTGGATTAAATAATGGTAGAGAAAACACAATTTGTTTTATCAGAAGCAGCCAAAAGTAAAATAGACAGCTGGTTAGCCAAATACCCACCCGAACAAAAACGTTCGGCGGTCATTCCCGCTTTACATATTGCACAAGATGAAAATCAAGGATGGCTTTCTGACGAAGCGATGGAAGCCGTGGCTGATTATTTAGGCTTACCTAAGATGGCGGTTTTTGAAGTCGCCACATTTTATTCCATGTATAACTTAAAACCTATTGGAAAACATCAGATCAGTGTTTGCACTAATGTATCTTGCATGTTGAAAGGTAGCGATAAAATTGCTGAACACTTTAAAAATAAATTAGGTATCTCTTTTAACGAAACCACGTCTGATGGCAATGCTACTCTTAAAGAAGTGGAATGTTTAGCGGCATGCGCAGGTGCACCTGCGTGCATGATCGACAAAACTTATTATGAAAATTTAACGCCTGAAAAAATAGATGAACTGCTGAGAGGATTATCAAGCACATGAATGGAGTTTGCTTTCGGACATTGCATCTGCCTCAACCTTGGTCGCTTGAAAGCTATCTAAGTGTCGGCGGTTATGACGTTTTACGTAAAATCTTACGTGAGAAAACGCCTCCAGAGCTTATCATCAGCGAATTAAAAACAGCTGCCTTGCGGGGTCGTGGCGGCGCTGGTTTTCCTACTGGTTTGAAATGGAGTTTTATTTCACGTTCTTCGCCCAACCAAAAATACATACTCTGTAACTCAGATGAAGGTGAACCTGGTACGTGTAAAGATCGTGAAATTCTAAGAAACAACCCACACCAACTCATTGAAGGCATGGCCATCGCAGGTTATGTGATGGGCGCCACAGTGGGTTATAACTATTTACGCGGTGAATTTTTTGCGGAATTTGAACGCTGTGAAACAGCGCTCATGGAAGCCAGAAAAGCCGGCTTTATTGGAAAAAATATATTTGATTCGGGTGTTGATTTTGAACTTCATAACCACATAGGTGCAGGTGCGTATATTTGTGGTGAAGAAACAGCCTTAATGGAATCGCTCGAAGGCAAAAAAGGGATGCCACGGTTTAAACCTCCCTTCCCTGCTAACTATGGACTTTATGGTTGCTCCACCACCATCAACAACACTGAAACACTGGCTTCTGTTCCTCCTCTTTTACAGCACGGTGGGCAATGGTTTTTAAGTTTAGGCAAACCCAATAATGGGGGTACGAAAATATTTAGTGTAACAGGGCATGTCAATAAACCGGGTAATTATGAAGTGGCCTTGGGCACACCTTTTTCCAAATTATTAGACATGGCCGGGGGCGTTCGTCATAACAATAAACTCAAAGCGGTGATTCCAGGGGGTTCCTCCATGCCTGTTTTGCCTGCCGACATCATGATGCAAACCGATATGGATTATGACTCTCTCGCTAAAGCAGGTTCTATGATGGGTTCAGGTGCCGTCATCGTGATGGATGAAACAACATGTTTAGTTCGTGTCCTTGCACGCATCTCACATTTTTATTATGAAGAATCGTGTGGGCAGTGCACACCTTGTCGTGAAGGCACAGGCTGGATGTCACGCGTTATTCACAAGATAGAACATGGTGAAGGAAAAATGGAACATTTGGCTTTGCTGGATAATATTGCAGGCAATATTATGGGGCGCACCATTTGCGGATTAGGTGATGCAGCGGCAATGCCCGTACAGAGTTTTATAAAACATTTTCGAGATGAATTTATTTATCACATCGAACATAAGAAATGTATGGTAGATTAATTTTGGAGAAACGAGCTTGACTAACGCCACAATTGAAATTGAAATTGACGGTAAAAAACTAGACGTTGAACCTGGCTCAATGGTCATTGAGGCAGCGGACGAAGCTGGCATCCCTATTCCTCGTTTTTGTTATCACAAAAAACTCTCTGTGGCCGCTAACTGTCGCATGTGTCTCGTTGAAGTGGAGAAGGTAGGCAAACCTCTTCCTGCCTGTGCAACACCTGTAACAGCAGGCATGAAAGTATTTACTCAATCTGAAAAAGCACGCATTGCGCAACGTTCTGTCATGGAATTTTTATTGATTAATCACCCCCTTGATTGCCCTATCTGTGATCAAGGAGGTGAATGCGAGTTACAAGATCTATCGATGGGGTATGGCCAAGATATCACACGCTTCAGCGAAGGTAAGCGCTCTGTCGCCAATGAAGACATGGGTCCCTTGGTCGCAACAGAAATGACACGTTGTATTCAGTGCACACGCTGCGTACGTTTCGGTGAAGAAATTTCTGGCGTCAGGGAATTAGGAACCTTGGGACGAGGCGAACATCTCTGGATCGGCACCTACATCAAGCAAAGTTTAACTTCAGAAATTTCAGCCAACATCATTGATCTCTGTCCTGTGGGCGCACTCACCTCCAAACCTTTTCAATTCACCGCACGTGCTTGGGAGTTAACACAACATCCTTCTATCGCACCTCATGATTGTTTAGGCTCCAACCTTTTTATTCATTCTCGCAAACAAGAAGTCATGCGTGTTGTACCACGTGAAAACGAAAAAATTAATGAAACTTGGCTCTCTGATCGCGATCGTTTTTCTTATCTGGGGATTCATAGTCACAAGCGATTAACCAAACCGCTGGTAAAAATAAGTGGCGAATGGCAAGAAGTGGAATGGGATATCGCACTCAGAACAGTGGTCGCCAAAATAAGTGGTGTACTTGATCTATATGAACCTTCTCAATTAGCTGCCCTTATTTCTCCTAATTCGACAATAGAAGAAATGTATTTATTACAAAAAATACTGAGAAAATTGGGCTCGAATAACATTGATCATCGCTTGCATCAATCTGATTTTTCTGATCAAGACGACCAAGTTCTCATGCCAACTTTAACAGGCATGACCTTAGAAGAAATGGAAGAACAAGAAACCATTCTTATTTTTGGCTCACACCTGAATCACGAACAACCGCTCGCGGCTGTGCGTGTCAGAAAAGCGATTCAGCAAGGAGCACAAGTATTTTCGATCAATGCCATGGATTATGATTTTGCTTTTGATCTTGCTGGCAAAATCATTGAAAATCCTACTTCTTTACCCACTACTTTGGCCAGTTTAATTCAGGAGGTGGCAAACATCACAGCTCAATCCTTACCTGAATTTTTCACGGCTTCATTCTCTGGAAAAAACCCGAGTGAAACAATAAAACGTTTAGCTAAACGACTCGTAGATACAAAACGAAATAGTTTATTATTGGGTGAGCTTGCACAAAATCATCCAAATGCCTCCACTATCCGCACACTCTCTCAACTACTTTCTACCCTCATCCCCTTAAAGCTTGCTTTTCTTACCTTCGGCGCGAACAGTGCAGGTGCTTGGATGGCAGGTGTATTGCCCCATCGTCAAGCAGCGGGGCAAACGATTTCTACACCCGGCTTAACTATTCATGACGCACTTGAAAAGAAACTCAAGGCCTATATTTTATTTGGCATTGAACCCGGCAAAGATCTGGCTTTTTCATCACAAGCTTTGGCTGCATTTTCAGAAGCAGAAACCCTCATTGCTTTTACTTCTTTCTCAGACAGAGTACTAATGGAACGTGCGCATGTTATTTTACCCATCTCTGTTTTTGCAGAAACATCCGGCACGTTCATCAACGTAGCAGGTACTTGGCAAACATTCCGTGGCGCAGTCACTCCTCGCGGCGAAATTCGTCCTGGTTGGAAAGTTTTACGTGCACTCGCTAATTTCTTTGGTTTTGATGAAGATTTCCGTTATACCAGCTCTGAGATGATCCGCGACGAACTTCAACAACTGACACCCGCGTCTCCCTCATCGTCTCACCCACAAACCCTTTCATTGCACGCCAATTTCTCCCCCGCTGCTGGCATGGTTTCCCGTATTATTGCTTGGCCTCTCTATCAAACAGACAGTTTAGTTCGGCACGCTGAAGCTTTACAAGCAACCCCCCTTCATGAATCACCTCGACTTCATTTAAACCAGAAAACAGCAGACAAATTTGCTTTATCAGCGGGTGAAATGGCTCAGGTGAATCGCAAAGAAATAATTTTGCCTGTACATATTGACGCATCTATTCCTGATGATTGCGTTTATATTCCTGCAGGATTTGAAGAAACAGCTGGCTTGAGTGTGCCCTTTGGTGAAATTTTATTAGAGAAGGCTTCAGCATGATCCATGATATTTTTATTTTAATTTATACGCTGATTAAAGTAGTCCTTATCACGCTGCCTCTTCTGCTTTTCGTTGCCTATTTAACTTACCTAGAACGAAAAATTATTGGTTATATCCAAGGCCGAATTGGTCCTAACCGTGTAGGTATCTATGGTTTAGCACAACCCTTTGCGGATTTTTTCAAATTACTTACGAAAGAACTGATTATTCCTACCGCCTCCAATCGTTATTTATTTTTGATTGCACCCGTTTTAGCCCTGGTTCCTGCGCTGGCTGCTTGGGCAGTCATTCCTTTCAGTGAGGGTTTGGTTTTATCCAATATCAATGCAGGATTACTCTATCTATTTGCCATCAGCTCTTTAGGGGTGTATGGCATTCTCATTGCTGGATGGGCTTCCAATTCAAAATATGCGCTTTTAGGCGCTATGCGTTCAGCTGCCCAGACCATTTCCTATGAAATTGCCATGGGCTTTGCATTTGTTGGCGTGCTCATGGCCAGTGGCACGCTTAATCTACAAGATATCGTCTTGCACCAACAAGGTGGTATCTTACATTGGTTTTGGATCCCCCTCTTGCCTCTCTTCTTCGTTTATTGGGTTTCTGCGGTGGCTGAAACAAACCGCGCACCTTTTGACGTCGCGGAAGGAGAATCTGAAATCGTAGCGGGTTTTCATGTTGAGTATTCCGGCATGACTTTCGCCATTTTCTTTATGGCTGAATATGCCAACATGATTTTAGTGTCTGCGATCGCGGCATTATTATTTTTGGGAGGCTGGCTTTCTCCTTTTGAAAATATACCCGTATTAGATGCTTGGTTTGATTGGGTACCTGGTTTTGCCTGGTTACTCCTTAAAACAAGTGGATTCTTATTTTTGCTAATTTGGTTACGCGCTACCTTTCCTCGCTATCGTTACGATCAAATTATGCGCCTGGGCTGGAAAGTATTAATCCCCATCACTATTTTGTGGATTGTTGTGCTTGGATTTTCTATTGAATCTCATCTTGGCCCATGGTTTACCGAAGAACGCATGGCGATTACTCATGACACCTTCGTGGGATAACTTATGATCTCTAAATTAAAATATTATTTAAAAACGATACTACTTGTTGAATTATTTCAAGGCCTATGGCTAACGGGAAAGTACTTCTTTTCTAAAAAAGTAACACTTCAGTTTCCAGAAGAAAACACTCCCACCTCTCCACGTTTTCGTGGATTGTTGGCTCTGCGTCGTTACCCGAATGGTGAAGAACGCTGCATTGCTTGTAAATTATGTGAGGCTGTTTGTCCGGCCTTGGCTATCACCATCGAAGCAGAACCCAGAAAATCTGATGGTCAACGTCGAACCACTTCTTATGAAATTGATTTATTCAAATGTATTTACTGTGGCTTTTGTGAAGAATCCTGCCCTGTTGATTCAATCGTGGTAACCAAAAACATGCATTATCACTTTGAAGAACGTGGCCAACAAATTATGACAAAAGAGAAGTTACTGGCTATCGGCGATAAATATGAAGCGCAAATTGCGGCTGATAAAACACTTGATGAACCTTACCGCTAAATTTTGAGGCACTATGTTACTTGAAACGATTTTTTTCTATCTTTTTGCTGCAGGTGTGGTTCTATCTGCGGTGGGCGTTGTTTTTTTACGAAACCCTGTTCACTCTGCCTTATCGCTTGTCTTGGCATTTGTATTTAGCGCCTGTTTATGGCTCATGCTCCAAGCAGAATTTTTAGCACTCATTCTTATTTTAGTATACGTAGGGGCGGTCATGACACTTTTCTTATTTGTTGTCATGACGATCAACTTGGATGCGGACATCAAAAAACAAACTTTTGTCCACTACCTTCCTTTTGGGCTTTTACTCATGGCCCTTTTAGCTGCTCTACTCTTATTTGTCTTGAAACCTGCTCATTTTCTTTCTATAGGTCAACCTATCATTCAAGATCAAGATTACAGCAATGTTCAAGTATTAGGTAAGGTACTTTACACCCACTATGTGTATCCGTTTGAACTTGCAGCAGTGCTCTTGCTGGTTGCCATTGTGGCAGCCATTTCGCTCAACCCACGCCAACCCAGCAACAAAAAAACACAAAACACGGAAAAACAACTTTATATTAAACGCGCTGACCGTGTTCGTCTTCTCTCTATGCCTACGGAAAAGAAACCATGATTAATTTGAGTCATTTTTTAATTTTAGGCGCTATTTTATTTTGTTTAGGGTTGACGGGCTTTGTCGTGAACCGAAAAAATTTAATTAATTTATTGATGTGTGTGGAGTTATTGCTTCTTGCCGTGAACTTTAATCTAATTGCATTTTCCAATTCATTGAATGATATATCAGGTCAGGTGTTTGTATTTTTCATTTTAACGGTTGCAGCGGCAGAAGCTGCTATTGGTTTGGCTATACTCATGGTGTTTTATCGTCATAAACACACTATCGCTGTAGCAGAACTGGATGAACTAAAGGGTTAACTTGTGGAACAACTTATTTCAAATATCACGATAGCTATTGTGCTTTTCCCTCTTTTGGGTGCATTAGTGGCAGGCCTCTTAGGTAAGAAAATGGGTTGCACTTGGTCGCATCGTGCCACCATCTTCTATGTCTTTATTTCATTTGTGCTATCACTTTATCTTGCCAAGCTCGTGTTTATTGAACATATCCCGACATTCAATCTTGTCGTGTATCACTGGGGTATCAGTGGTGGCGTGGGTTTTGATGTGGGCTTCTTGATTGATCAACTTAGCGTACTCATGTTGCTTGTGGTGACTTTTGTCTCTCTTCTGGTTCATATCTACAGCATTGGTTACATGCAGGGCGACCCAGGTTATCAACGTTTTTTCAGTTACGTTTCCTTTTTTACATTTGCCATGTTAGCCCTGGTGACTGCAAATAATTTTTTACAATTATTTTTTGGATGGGAAGGTGTAGGTGTCGCTTCTTATTTATTAATTGGATTTTGGTTTAATAAAGATAGCGCCACAGCAGGCAGCCTAAAAGCATTCATTGTTAACCGGGTTGGTGACTTTGGTTTTTTATTAGGTATCGCTGCTATTTTAGCGACTTATCATTCTATTGATTACAGCGCAGTATTCGCGCAAGTAGACACCACACTCTCACAAACGATCACTGTGATTCCTCAGCACCCTTGGTCCGTCATTACTTTAATTTCACTGCTGCTTTTCGTTGGCGCCATGGGTAAATCAGCACAAATTCCTTTACATGTTTGGTTGCCTGAATCCATGGAAGGCCCCACCCCTATTTCAGCTCTCATCCATGCTGCCACCATGGTGACAGCGGGTATTTACATGATTGCTCGCATGTCCCCCCTTTACCAACACTCACCCACTGCACTCAGTGTCATTCTTGTTATTGGTGCCTCAGGTGCATTATTTACAGGGCTTATTGCGATTGTTCAAAATGATATTAAGCGTGTGATTGCTTATTCCACTTTGTCGCAACTAGGTTATATGGTGGCTGCACTCGGTGCCTCTGCTTACACCGCGGCCATCTTCCATCTTTCTACCCATGCTTGCTTTAAAGCCTTACTCTTTTTGGGTGCCGGCTCGGTGATTTTAGCTTGTCACCATGAACAAGATATGCGGAAAATGGGCGGACTCTGGAAATTAATGCCCATCACCTATCTCACTTATCTCTTAGGTTCTCTGGCACTTTGTGCCTTACCGCCTTTTTCCGGATTCTTTTCAAAAGATGCCATTATTGATGCTGTTCATCAAACCACGATACCTGGCGCGCATTATGCTTACTTCTGTGTGTTAACCGGAAGCTTTGTCACTGCATTTTATACTTTTCGTTCGCTTTTCATGACATTCCATCAAACACCCCGTTATGACACCGCACATCTTCACCCTCATGAGTCGCCTTGGGTGGTGTGGCTTCCCTTGGTGTTGTTAGCCATTCCTTCTGTATTACTCGGTGCGTGGCTCGTGAAGCCTCTTTTATTTGATACACCCCCTTTGTTAGCACAGAGTGTGGTACCTCATCTCATGGAATCGCCCCAAACAGCGTGGTCATTAATGGAAGAAAGTATTCACTCGCCTGCTTTTTGGTTAGTCATCTCGGGTATTTTTTCAGCTTGGCTTTGTTATATCGCTTTTCCTGCTTTACCTAAATTTTTTGTTCGAGTCTTGTCGCTTCCCTATTTCATTCTCATCAAAAAATATGGTTTTGATGACTTCAACCGTGTGGTGTTTGTTGATGGCAGTAAATCACTTGCCCAGTCTTTTTCACACACAGGTGATCAGGTAGTTATTGATAACTTTTTTGTGAATGGTTCAGGAAGAGCGGTTGTATTTCTTGCTAAATTAGGCAGAAAATTACAGTCGGGCTTGATTTATCATTACTCACTACTGATGGCAATTGGCCTCATTGCTTTTTTAATTTTAATTCTTTGGCCCTTAAAAGGTTAATTTAATGTTAGAACATTCTTTGCTAAGCACTTTAATTTGGTTTCCTATTCTGGCTGGTGTTGCCGTGCTTGCATTCACAGGCGACAAACACCCCCGCACTTCGAAAATACTGGCTTTAGCCAGCTCCGTCATTACCCTTATTTTATGTAGTGTGCTTTATCACCGTTTTGACATGAATACCGCACTCATGCAATTCCAAGAAAACTATACTTGGATTCCCGCCTATGCTATTCGCTATACTTTGGGTGTTGATGGTATTTCCATGCCCATGATTGTCCTCACTTGCTACATTAATTTTTTGGTATTGTTGGCAAGTTGGCATTCAATAAAACAAAAAATCTCTCAATACCTGGCCGCTTTTTTAATCATGCAAGGTGTCATCGTGGGCGTGTTTGCCGCGCTGGATGCCATGTTGTTTTATGTATTCTGGGAAAGCATGCTTATCCCCATGTATCTTTGTATTGGCATGTGGGGTAGCAATAATCGGTTTTATGCTTCTATTAAATTTTTTCTATATACTTTTTTTGGTTCAGCACTGATGTTGGTTGCGCTCATTTATTTAGGCTTCCAAGCTCACTCTTTCTCCATTTTAGATTTTTACTCCGTCAAACTTGCCATCTTGCCCCAGCTTCTTATTTTCTTTGCTTTTCTACTCGCCTTTGCAGTCAAAGTGCCCATGTTTCCTGTGCATACTTGGTTGCCCGATGCGCACACCGAAGCACCCGCTGGCGGTTCAGCTGTGCTAGCGGCCATCATGCTAAAAATAGGCGCTTATGGTTTCTTGCGTTTCAGTTTGCCTATTGTGCCCGATGCCTGTCGTCATCTTGATTGGTTGATGATCACACTCTCGTTGTTTGCGGTTATTTATATTGGTTTTGTTGCCATTGTACAAAAAGACATGAAGCGATTGATTGCCTACTCTTCGATTGCGCACATGGGATTTGTGACCTTGGGTTGCTTTGCGATTTACCGTATCGTCCAAAATACGGGGAGTTTAACGCATGCTTACATGAGTATTGAGGGTGCCTTAGTCCAAATGATTTCACATGGTTTTACTTCTGCCGCCATGTTCTTTGGTGTGGGAGTGCTTTACCATCAACTTCACACACGCCTTATCCGCGACTACGGTGGTGTTGCAAACAAAATGCCAATTTTTGCCGCACTCTTCATGGTCTTTGCCATGGGGAACGTGGGCTTACCAGGCACCTCGGGTTTCGTCGGCGAATTCATGGTGGTTTTAAGTGTATTTCAAGCCAGCCCTTGGATTAGTTTATTAGCCACCAGCACCGTGGTGTTAAGTGCTGCTTACACACTATGGATGTATAAACGCGTCTTCTATGGAAAAATTATTAATGAAAAAGTAAATACCTTAATCGATCTCGATGCATGGGATAAGTTGGTTTTTGTTTTGCTTGCACTGACCATTTTGCTGCTGGGTGTGTATCCTCAGCCTCTATTAAATATATTTCATCCCACAGTCGAACATCTGCTCAGCTTAAGCATGCAGTCGAAATTATAAAGAGAGGTCATTAAACGTGATGTATCTATCTACATTTTTTGCTAACGCCACACCCGCTCTGCCAGAAATAGCCTTATTGAGCATGACCTGTATTGTCTTGTTAGCCGATCTTTTTTTCTCACGTCTGTGCCCACGCATTCCGTATTATTTAACTCAATTGGCATTATTAGGCGTGATTTGTTTAAGTCTATGTGCACTGAATAAACCACAAACCTCTGCCTTTTTTGGCATGTTCATGGCAGATCCTCTTTCCAGTTTACTGAATGTTTTTATTTGTTTAACAAGTTTGTTTTCATTTTTATATGCTCGTTCCTTCCTTGAAGAAACAAAAATGCCATTAGGGGAATACTACACCCTCGGCTTATTTTCCGTTTTGGGCATGATGCTCATGGTCTCTTCACAAAATTTTCTACCGCTGTTTTTGGGCCTGGAACTGCAATCCCTACCACTTTATGCCATGATTGCCCTCAGACGTTCATCTGGAATAGCCTCAGAAGCCGCCATGAAATATTTCATCATGGGTTCGCTGGCATCTGCCATGTTGCTTTATGGTATTTCCTTGCTTTATGGCGTCACGCATTCATTGAGCATTTCAGAAGCCGCCATTATTTTTTCTCAAGGTACTGCAACTCACAACACCGTATTTGCTTGTGCACTTGTGTTTATTATTGCGGGCATCGCTTTCAAATTTGGTGCAGCCCCCTTCCATGCTTGGGCGCCCGATGTGTATCAAGGTGCGCCGAGTATCGTGACGCTTTTTCTAGGTAGCGCCCCCAAAATCGCGATGTTAGGGTTTACGTTTAAATTTCTTGTTCAAGCCATGCCAACCTTGCAGACGCAATGGCAATTGTTTTTCATTATCCTGGCTGTTTTATCCATGGCGCTGGGTAATATCGTGGCGGTGGTTCAAACCAATTTTAAACGCATGCTCGCCTATTCTTCTATTTCACATATGGGCTATATGCTGCTTGGCTTAATCTCAGGCACGCAAGCGGGTTACGCTGCCGCTACCTTTTATATCATCGCCTACGCCTTTATGACATTAGCAGGGTTTGCCATGATTGCGCTCTTAAGCAAAGCGGGCGTTGAAGCGGAATCCATTAAAGATTTTCAAGGATTAAATTACAAACATCCTTGGCTCGCTTTTTTAGTTATGGTCGTGATGTTTTCCATGGCGGGCGTGCCCCCCACCATTGGTTTTTTTGCAAAATTAAGTGTATTACAAGCCCTGGTTCAAGTAGATTTAGTTTGGTTGGCTGCACTGGCTCTCATTTTTTCTGTCATCGGTGCGTATTATTATATTGCGGTCATTAAAACAATGTATTTTGATCAACCTGAAAAATCCACCCCCTTCCCCACCCTTCCCCTGGATGCCACGATTGCCATTAGCGTCAATGGCCTCCTCCTACTTATCCTGGGTTTATTTCCAAGTGGATTGATTGAGCTTTGTAATAAGGTTTTTTTGTAAGATGCATTTATATGCAAACGGAAAATAGTTGAAGAGACAAGAAATAACCATTTGAATTTTTAATTTTTTATGGTATAAATAAAATTCATGTTTTTTATTTTAAATCTCAAATGAATACTCGACGCTTTGAAAACATAAGATTGGCTGCAGAAAGCTCTGCAACAATCGTTTTCGGCCGAGAAAATCCCTCTCAATTCCTGCTTGTCCTTTTAGTGAATGTCCTTCTGCCATAAGGCAGATATCTACGTTAGGCCTGGCGAGGCGCATACGCAAAATTAATTTTCCATCAAATATTCGATAATAATCTTTCAATTATTATCCGTTCGGTATTTTTTAATTTCAAAATACCTTATTTACATTCATTTTTTATGAAGGAGATCCTCATGTCTAAATATACTCAATTTTTTAAAAATGCCGGAGCCACCGCAGAACAAGCATTGAAAGTAACTATAGTAACAGGCGGTACGGCGGGCGCAGCATATTCGGTATATGATCAATACAAAGTTATCGATGACTGCATAAGAAAAGGCTGGGATATTGAACACAAGCCTATCGCTGGCACAGGAGGGTTTTATCGATGTGTTGAGCCTAAGAGGAGTTCTGGTCCACAAAGCTAGTTAACGATGGGTAAATAGCCAAGTAAAGCGGGCGAAAAAGATAGAGCAGCTTTACGATAATTTTCTCTCTCTTTTCGCCCAAGCTTGGTTAATCGGGGTAACGAGTTTATTTGAAATAATTTTTATTAGCTTTTCTACAAAAGTGAGGTTATCAAGTGTCAAACAATAATGAGTTAAGCAAAAGTGCTCAAAGCGTACAAGATGTTTTGAAACAAAAAGGTTTCAATCTCGAAGTTCTCGAACTTCCATCAAGCACACGTACAGCGATTGAGGCAGCAACAACGATTGGTTGTGAGGTATCTCAGATTGTAAAATCACTTTTATTTCGAACCAAAGAGTCGCTAAAACCTATTCTTGTTCTTGCTAGCGGAATAAATCGTGTTAATGAACAAACCATAGAAAAATATATTGGTGAAAAGTTAAAAAAAGCGGATGCTAATTTTACTCGTGAGATAACAGGGTTTGCGATTGGAGGTGTTCCACCCATTGGTCATAAACAAAAAATTGAAACGTTTATTGATAATGATTTACTTCACCATGAAAAAATATGGGCTGCAGCTGGAACACCAAACGCTGTTTTTAGTTTGCGTTCTTCGGATATTGAAAAATTAACTGATGGGAAAATTATTTCTATTAAATAAATTATTCAGTCATAAAATCTGATTTCGTTCCTGTTTGTTGTAAGTATTGATATTTTAGAAATTTTTTATCTTCATCTGTAACATAAATCATTTTACTAATAGTTTTTTTCATTGAAAGGATTTTGATTTTATTGACCTTAAGTAATATCCTGGCATGATGGTGCCCTGTTAGAGCAGATGATAACACGCCAACAACATGAACAATATTACCATCTTTTATCTTTTTAAAATCGTTGTTATTCTGAATAAGAATCTGAATCAATTTTACATTTTTCTCTGGCTCATTATTTTCAATTTGAGAATTGGTAGCAAGATTAACATCAATTGAATTATGTAATATAATATAGAGCCCTGTTTCATCAGCATCGCCAGTTTTTATATTTTCATAATTAGGAGGTCCTGGAAATTTTAATGTCTTAATCACTCCGTCTAATTCAACAATTTCCGGTTCGAAATAAACGATTTTATTCATGCCAAAAGCAATTACCGGAATAAAATAGAAAACTATAAATAACAACAATCCACTTAAATAATGCATCACTTACCCACAACTTTATCTTTCACCACTAAATTACCAAGACTTCCATTGATGGAGCTTCCTGATCTAGCTCGAAGATAGTCATTTCCTAAGTGCGAGCAAATAACCAAATCTAACATTTCTTGTTTGGCCATTTTTAAACATTCTTGCTTGGCATTCCACCCCATTGTTTTAATATTATAATCAGTTATTTCATGCTTGTTTTTATAGACTTGAATAACAGGAAAAACTTCAGTTATAGTTCCTTCTTTGTAGCCCTCAATTTTTTCAATGGCACACCATAACTTATCAAACTCGATTGAAGTAAAATCTTTAACTTTTTTATTATCATTAACACCTGTTTCGTCATGAAGAAATTTTTTATATTTCTTTATGTTGTTACCATCTTTTTCTGGCGCATAAAATTTAACCAGGTCGTCAATTGATGAGTTTTTATAAGTAGTTTGTAAGCAATCGATCAATGCTAAATGACCGTTTTCATAATCAGGAAATATTGCAAATTTCCCCGTTGAACCAATTTGGTTGTGTCTTCCACTCACTTTTCCTGGAACTAAATTACCGGGATTGTTATTTCTCCATGACCATGTTCCCGCAGAAAATCGAAAATATCTTCCAGATTCATCAGTGTAAATCACGGTGTGATTTAAAGCTAATTCTGCTTTTATATAGTTCGACATTAATTGATCTCCACGTGTGTGGAAATTATAAGGCTAATCTAAGATAAAAACCAAAGATACTTTAACCTCTAACTCGTCAATCAAATCGTATTTAAACGGTGTTGTTGATTATCCGGCTTAATAGACGGGCTCTTTTTATTTTTAGTTTGTTGTTTTTTGAAAAATCCTTGGATAGTTCGAGTGGCGGTTTTGATTCTCACTTCACGTAGACGTGTTGCATGCCGGCCTTCACTTAACCAAGATAAATCACTTTTTTCTCCATAATCTGCATCATAAATTTCATTAACTGACGCTTCATTTGCATGCATAGGAAAAGCTTGGCCGGATTTAAAGGCTCTGTCTAACTGATAATGGGCTAATGCATGGGGTATAACGTCCCTTACAAACTCTTCAGCTCTATAAATACCTTTTCGAAACAACGTTAGAATCAATCTAATCGGACCCGTTGTATAGATAACGCTATCTTTTAATAATAGAAATCGTGTTTTTTCACGATATGTTGCTATGAATTCATTATCGTCTGAAATAGCTGGATCTTTCTTAATTTCGTTCGGGCATTTTTCGGTTAATCCCGTTAATTGATCCAGCTCTCCTCTTATTTGGCTGGCAAGATCCTCTATTGTCCTCTCAACCCATTTACAAAAAATGTGATTATCTGCTGTCTTACAGATAATCTCTGCTCGTGATTCACGGATGGTTTTTTTTTCGCTTAATCGAATTAAATGTCTGATGGGATCTGTATCTGATGCGCTAGGCAAACAACCAAACTCGCTTCTAACTCTCCCTTCTAACCGAGCTAAATCATCACAAAGTGTTTTGCTAGGGGCACAACAAGCCTCATAAATCGAAGTTTGTATTTGTCTTATAGTAGACTCTGCTGTTTCCGGAGAGACCACAGCAATAATGTCATTGATCAATACCACTCTGTCGTATTGTTTCGAAAAACACTCTTCAGATATGCTTCCAATATTCGACAAAATATTTTTTTGTACTTCCATACGGTCAGGTAGCCCACGCGTATCAACAGCCACATCAAAATCACTGTACGTACCCAAGGTATAAACGGGTTTTAACCAACGTAAAATATCACTGCCTACCGCGACATTACCCCCTTCATTCAAGTGTTGAATTTCGTCTTGATAAAGCGTGATGAGCGCCTTTTCTTCTGGCGTCCGACAAGCAGGGATAATATCTTTTTGCACATCATGAACAATAATTTTGTATTTTGCACAAAACGCATTTAACTCATTAAAAGCACGATCAGATAATAAACTGTGATCATAAACCAAATGTATTTCATCTGATTGATTTATGCTGCGCATTCTAATGAGTCGTAATTGGTTCTCAAGATTTAAAAAAATGTCACGATCTTTACTTAACCAAATTTTGACATGACGATGTGGGTTATAAGAATAAAGCCTAATCGGGTCATCTTTTTTAAATTCATTTAAAGATAACATGCGGAATCATCTCTCCTACCTTCATGTAAAGTCATTCTACCCCTGTTTTATTAAAAAAAAGTGAATATTCCCCTGAATAATGATGAAAATTGGCCAAAATTTTCATTCTGTTCTACGCTTAATTTTAAGCTAAACAGCGCAAATACTGTTCGTTCCTGAAGTTAAGATGAATAATGCGCATAGTGTGGAGGGGCATATGGCAGATAATGAATATACTATTCTGGCTAAAGGCTGTGCGATGCAGGTGCAAGATAACCTGGATCAAATTAAACCTTTATTCGATGCGCAAACATTAAAAAACCCTCATTTTATTTCAACAGAAGCCCTTTTAACTAAAATTCAATCAAAGGATTGGAGTTTGAACGGACTGTATTTAGTGGGACGAGGACTTCCTTTACTCAGAGACATTAAAAAAATTCCCGGCGTAGACAAAACAGCGGTCGGCAATATGGGTGATTTTCAAACTGCTTTACTTACAACAATATTTATACAGAAAGCATATCAACACTTATCTCAAAGCTATGACTCTCAAAGTAGCCCAATGAAAAAAGCATTGAATTATATTAAAAACCTTAGCCACTCACTCAAGGACTACGTAGATACCAAAATGTCTCCAGTTACCACACATGAACAATGTTTATTAGCTCTTAAAAATATGGCTCAAATACAAGAAATGATGGGGGGGTTACGAGGAAGTGACCTTAGCGATGATCACGAAGCAATCAAAAATTTGGAATCAGTGCTAGAGAAGCTGTCTCAAAAAATAGCGCCCTATATTCATAATTTTAAAATCGCAAGTAAAAATGAACTTGATCACGCCGTCCAACTTCAAAGTGAGCTTGTGGGTATCAGAAGCAGTGGCTGCGAAGTGGTTGAAATTCAGAACCTTGCCGAACACTTGGTCACTTTATCACATGATTATGTTCAATCCAGCGGTGGCATCAGAAGAGAAGCAGTCGCCTCCTCTTCTCAAGAATACAGTTCTAGCGCAAGTCTGCACGCTGAAACGCCGAACACCCCGGCTTCAGCAGTGACACCGCCCCCTTCCGATGAACCACCTTCACGTAGGCCGAGCATGCCTTAAAAAATTTCTTTTACAGCCAATATACAAAAACAAAGAGAAATAACCAAACCACGTCTACAAAATGCCAGTACCAAGAAACCGCCTCGAAGGCAAAATGATGTTTGGGATTAAAGTGATTTAAATAAGCCCGTATTAAAATCACGATGAGCATGATGGTGCCGAGGGTCACATGTAAACCGTGGAAACCTGTCAACATAAAAAAGGTGGTGCCGTAGATACCTGAATCCAATCGTAGTTGATACTGTTCATACGCGGTGATGTATTCATGGGCCTGGCAGATGAGAAAGCTGATGCCTAGTAATACCGTGAACAACAATCCCCATAGCACATGCTTACGTTTATCTTTCACTACCCCCCAATGCGCCCAGGTGATCGTGGCACCACTTGTTAATAAGATAAGGGTATTGATGGCGGGTAAACCCCAAGCTTCCATGACTTGTTTAGGGCCTGCAAAAACAGCCATATCAGGGTTGTGTAAAACAGGCCAGTGCGCTGTAAAATTTGGCCAGATAAGATAATGGGTCAGGGTTGAAGCAGTAAAAATAGAAGTGGTATCACCACCTAATTCAGGAATAGCCGATATTCTCGCGTAAAATAAGGCTCCAAAAAAGGCACCGAAAAACATGACCTCAGAAAAAATAAACCACACCATGCCCCAACGATAAGAATGATCGACTTGTTTGTCATAAAATCCCGCTAAACTTTCTTTGATGACAGCACCAAACCAACCAAACACCATGAACAACAACACAGCAATACCGAGTGCGAATAGGTAAGGACCGTAACTGTTGCCATGCAGCCAATGCGCGGCACCAAACATCGTGCAAAACAGGGCAGCTGAACCTAATATAGGCCAGTGACTGGGCGCAGGTAAGTAATAGCTACTTTTGGTGTCGTGACTCATGATTTCCCCTTACTACATACGACTAGGGACGACCTAGCGTTCGATTCGATTTCTTGTATTTATCTGCATTAAAAAGCGTGTATGACAAGGTAAATGTATTGATATTTTTAGGCAAACTGTTGTCAACATGAAACAAAATCGGCATATGACGTTTTTCACCCGCTTTAAATGTTTGTTGCGTGAAACAAAAACATTCTGTTTTTTTTATATGTTTAGCTGCTAAACCCGGTGTCACACTCGGAATCGCTTGCACCGTCATCCCCTGCCCTGACAAATTTTCTGCGTAATAATAAATTAATTTGTTTTCACCGGGGTGCAATTTAAGTGTGATTGTTTCTGGATAAAATTTCCAATCTAAATTCGCATTGTTCGTCGCCAAAAATTGAATAGTGACCCAACGGCTCGTATCGATTTCAGCAGGTTCACCCAGGATGGAAGGCCCCGCTGTTTTGCCATTAATACCCGTTGTTTTGCAGACAAGTGTATATAAGGGCACTAAAGCAAAACCAAAACCAAACATCGCCAAGGCAATCACCAAAAGCGTGACAGGCAAATGTTTTTTACTGAAAAATCGTTTTATCAATTTTTTATCTCAGGTGGCACAGTAAAACTGTGGTAAGGTGGCGGAGAAGGTAAGGTCCACTCCAAACCATGCGCACCTTCCCACACTTTCGCACCCACACGTGGACCATGGCCACGCACAGTTCTCACTACATTAATTAAAAATAATAATTGTGAAAAACCAAAAATAAACGCCCCTATCGTTGCAATTCTATTAAAATCTGTAAATTGCAACGCATAGTCAGGGATACGTCTTGGCATACCGGCTAAACCCAGAAAATGCATGGGGAAGAAAGTAATGTTAATGGAGATCACAGTTAACCAGAAATGCCATTTGGCCATGGTTTCATTGTACATATGCCCTGTCCATTTCGGTAACCAATAGTAGATGGCTGCCATGATAGCAAAGATCGAACCAGGAATGAGCACATAATGAAAGTGCGCCACCACAAAGTAAGTATCTTGATATTGATAATCTGCGGGCACGATAGAAAGCATGAGTCCGGAAAAACCACCCATGGTAAATAAAAATAGAAAAGCAATCGCAAATAACATGGGTGCTTCAAATGAAATTGATCCTTTGAAAATAGTAGCGACCCAATTAAACACTTTCACCCCGGTGGGAACAGCCACTAACATGGTGGCATACATAAAAAACAATTCTGTTACCAACGGAATGCCCGCGGTAAACATATGGTGAGCCCAGACGATAAAGGACAAAAGTGCAATTGCCACAATAGCGTAAATCATAAAACGATAACCGAATATTTTTTTCCGGCTAAAGGTAGACACGACTTCAGAGATCACACCAAAAGCAGGCATGATGAGAATGTACACTTCAGGGTGTCCAAAAAACCAAAAGACATGCTGGAATAAAATAGGATCACCGCCTCCGGCTGCGTTAAAAAAACTCGTGCCAAAGTGACGATCCGCTAACATCATGGTGACTGCCCCCGCCAAAACGGGCATAACACCTAAGAGCAGAAAGGCCGTAACCAACCAACTCCAAACAAAAATAGGCATTTTCATGAGCGTCATGCCAGGCGCACGCATATTAAAAATGGTCGCGATCACATTGATCGCACCCATGATGGAAGATAATCCCATCAGGTGAATCGAAAAAATCATGAAATCCGTGCTTTTAGGACCATACGTCGTTGAGAGAGGTGCGTAGAAAGTCCAACCAAAATCAGGCGCAGGACCCGACATAAAGAAGGTGCTCATCAACAAAGAAAAAGCAAAAGGAAGAATCCAAAAACTCCAATTGTTTAGACGAGGCAACGCCATGTCGGGCGCACCAATCATCATGGGGATTTGCCAATTTGCTAACCCCACCATGGCAGGCATCACCACCCCAAATACCATGATCAGACCGTGGAGTGTTGTCATTTGATTAAAAAATTCAGGACTAACAATGCGCGCACCCGGCTGAAAAAGTTCAGCACGAATGACCAAAGCCATTGCTCCCCCTACAAAAAACATGATAAAGCTCAACCACAAATAAAGTGTGCCAATATCTTTATGGTTGGTGGTAAATAACCATCGCCCCAGAACACCCCAAAAACCTTCAGGGTGTTCGTGCTCATGTTCGTGGACATCATTTACGGCTGTGCTCATTGCTTCTCCAAAAAATAAAACAGAACTAAGGGGAAATTTGTTGACCCATCAATTTAATTTTTCATGCGTAGATTCTGCTCTCTGACTTGCCACTTGAGCCGCTTGAACCGTCCCTCCCGCCTCTTTTCCATAACGCGGGGTATCATCATTACCCCAAGCATGGCGTTCGTAAGTGACGATGGCAGCAATGTCTTCATCGCTGAGTTGTTCTTTAAAGGCTTGCATAGCTGTTCCTGGTTTACCATTTAACACCATGGCAATATGATTTTTAACAGGACCTGTTGCAATCACACTCCCTTTTAAAGCAGGAAAAGCCGGTGGCATGCCCGTCCCTTCGGGTTTATGACAAATCGCACAGTGAGTGGTATATAAGGTTTCCCCCTGCTTGAGTAACTCGGCCTGACTTTTTTCTTTTTTTATGTCGGGCGGCAAACTCGTCTTGCCTGCCGTTTGCTGTTGTACCCAGGCTGCAAATGCTTCAGGCGTGACAGCTTCAACAACAATGGGCATAAAGCCATGATTTACACCGCATAATTCAGCGCATTGTCCACGATAAGTGCCTGTTTTTTCAATACGCGCCCAAGACTCATGAATATACCCAGGAATGGCATCTCGCTTGATACCTAAAGCAGGCACCCACCAAGAGTGAATCACATCATTGGCTGTGACTAAAAAACGAATTTTCTGATGAATAGGCACCACTAACGGGCGATCCACTTCTAATAAGTACCATTCATTTTTCGGTGCCTGATTATTTAACTGCGAAACAGGCGTAGAAAGATTGCTGAAGTAACTGATGCCCTGATCCAGGTATTCATATTTCCATTTCCACTGATAACCCACTATTTTGATCGTAACATCAGCGTCATCCGTATTATCCATTCGCATTAATACTTTTGTGGCAGGAATAGCCATGGCAACCAAAATAAGAAACGGAATCACTGCCCAGGTAATTTCAACCACAGTATGCTCATGGAAATCAGCCGGTACTGCTCCTTTCGATTTGCGGAATTTGATAAGGGAATAAATAAGTACGCTGAAAACAAGGACACCTATCGATACACAAATCCAAAAAATCATCATGTGTAAAGCATAGATATCATGGCTCATCGGTGTGACACCCTGAGGCATATTGATACGACTCTCCGCATAGGCAGATGAGATGCAAAACCAGGATCCCAGCAGCAAACAGATACGTGAAATAAAAACCGGAAAATTATTTTTCATTACCATAATAAGTAGTCACCACCCTGCTTGCTTTGTTGAACCATATAAACCACCGCATCCATGATGTCGCTGTTCTGACAGGTTTGGCAACCACCTTTCACAGGCATGTTATTGTAACCAGATAGCGTGTGCGCAAATAATACATCCATGTTTTGTTTGATGAGGGGTGCCCAGGCGGCTTTATCACCTAGCTTTGGCGCACCTAACTGACCCTTCGTGTGACAAGTGCTGCAGGTTTCTGTGTATATTTTTTTGCCGTTCTCAAGATTGACCGTAGGCGCAGGCATACTGACGGGCACATTCACCTCTGCCTCTGAACCTGCTTCACTGGTTTTCACCATGTATTGAACTGCGGCTTGAATTTCTTGATCAGTGCAACTCGTGCAGGTACCCTTCGCTGGCATGGCATTTATACCGTTTATTGCATTGTGATAGAGCGCATCCATCCCTATCTTTATACGAGGCGCCCAAGCGGCTTGATCGCCCACGACGGGTGCGCCCGCTGCGCCTGAAGCATGGCAGGCAGCGCAATAAGTTTCATAAATACCCTTACCTAAACCTGCACCCGAACTAACTTTGGGCTTAGGCAGGGGTTTACTTTTCACTGTTTTTAAGTAAAAAACGATGGCGTCTAAATCTTCTTGTGACAAATAACGCAGGCTATTGTGGTTCACATCCAACATGGGGCCTTCAATCTTACCCCCACCTAACATTTGATCTTGAAGGAAGACATTTTTCACTTGTTCAGCGCTAAAATCTTTGAGCCCCACCGAGGTAATATTAGGCGCAGGAAAGTTATCTACCACTCCCCCGCCTAAATAATAAGCCGTTTTAGGGGCACCAAAAGGATTAAGTGGCGTATGACACATGCTGCAATGTCCCAAACCTTTTACTAAATAAGCGCCCCGATTCCATTGCTTAGAATAGCGAGGATTTTCTTTGAAGGGGCCACTATCTGGATAGAAAAACATCATTTTCCAACCCCATTGCAGAAAACGCACGCTAAAGGGCCAACCCACACTGTTTTTAGGTGGGGTATATTCCACCGCAGGGATACTAAAAAGATAAGCCTTGATGGCTAATAAATCTTCATCAGACACTTTGTTGAAATAAAGATAAGGAAAAACAGGGAAGTAATTTTCATTGTGAGGGTTTAAACCTTCACGCATCGCTTTAATAAAATCTGCATCAGACCAATTGCCAATACCTGTTTTTTTATCAGGTGAGATGTTGGGCGTATAAAACACACCAAAAGGCGTATTAATCCCCAGGCCTCCAGCAAAAACAGGCGCACCTTCTTGGTCTGTGTTGGTATGGCAAGCGATGCAATCACCCGCTTTAGCAAGGTACTCCCCTTTTTTAACGATATCAGCGTTGTTTAGTTTGCTGTAATCGATGGTGGGGTAAGGTAAGGTAGGGGGTGTTTTGTATTCAGCAAAACAAAGGGTGCTAAACAATAAAAAAACAACAAAACAAACACCTTTTTCGATTATCTTTTGCATCACAGCGGACCTTATGTCTCGATTTTTTTAAAGAACTACGGCATTCTAGTCAACAAAACGTCGCGTTAATCCGACGCACACAAAAGACGCTAGTTTATCCGGTTTTGCGAGAAATACAAAATGATACTTTCGGTTATTGCGGCCATGACAGCGGATGGCGTCATTGGAAAAAATAATGCACTTCCTTGGCATCTTCCCAAAGATTTACAACATTTTAAAGCACTTACCCTGCATAAACCCGTCATTATGGGTAGAAAAACATTTGAGTCCATAGGACACCCGCTGCCCAACAGACAAAACATTGTGCTTACCCAACAAAAAAACCTGTTTGCACCCGGCTGCATGATTGTTCACTCTTTTGAAGAGGCGCTGGCTCAAACAGAAACAGCAGAGGAAGTATTTGTGATAGGTGGTGCAGCATTATTTGCTCACGCCCTTCCTCTTGCGACCTATTTTTATCTCACTTTGATCCCGACGCCCATCTTAGGTAACATCCATTTCCCGTCCTGGGATAGGCATGAATGGGAGATCATAAGCCAAGAAGACTTTCCTGCGGATGACAAGCATCTTTATCCTTTCAGCTTTATTTTATTAAAACGCAAAGAGTCACACTAAATGAGTCAACCTTATATTTTAATTTTGTATTACAGCCTTACTGGCTCCACCGCTAAGATGGCACAACAGTTGGCAAGGGGCGTAGAAGAAGTGGAGGGGTTGGATGTACGTGTGCGCACCGTACCTCGTGTTTTTACCGGCTTAGATGAACCACCCACAGCCACGCTGCCAGAACAAGGCCCACCCTATGTCACCCTAGACGATTTGCGTGATTGCGCGGGCTTAATTTTAGGTAGTCCTAGCCGCTTTGGTAACATGGCCACCGCACTCAAGTACTTTATCGATAGCACAGGTGGGTTATGGTTATCAGGCGCCCTGTCAGGTAAACCTGCAGGCGTATTTACTTCCACCTCCAACATGCATGGGGGGCAAGAAACAACCCTATTATCCATGATACTACCGTTACTACATCAAGGCATGATATGGGTGGGGCTCCCCCCGACTGAACCTGACCTACGCACCACAAAAAGCGGTGGCACACCTTATGGCCCTTCGCATGTATCAGGACCAGAAAGCAAGCATACCCTCACGGATGAAGAAATTCGCTTGTGTAAACATTATGGTAAGCGCATTGCTCAGATTGCATTAACACTCGCTTTAGCAGAACAAGTTACATGAAAATGAAAAATCACCGACTCACTTGGTTAAAAGATATATTTATTCTTTTTTGTTTGATCGGCTTTTTTTTCTTTTTTGCTTTAGGTAATCGCCCCCTCGCCTCGCCTGATGAAGCACGTTACAGCGAAATTCCAAGAGAAATGTTGGTGAGCGGCGATTTTATTACCCCTCATTTAAATGGCATTAACTACTTTGAAAAACCGCCTCTTTTATATTGGGCTCAAACCTTATCATTTAAGATAGGTGGCTTCAATGAATGGGCGGCTCGTACGCCCACCGCTTTATTTGCCTTGCTTGGATGCCTAATTACATATTGTTTGGGGCGATACATATATACACGCCAAACGGGGCTAATGGCAGCGGGAATTTTGGCAAGCAGTTTACTTTATTTTTCGATGGCACATGTTTTGACGATCGACATGATGCTCAGTTGCATATTAACAGCCTCCCTCAGCTGCTTATTGTTCGCACTCAACTTACCGCCTTCACAAAAAAAACAGCTTGTTTTTTGTTATGGTTTTTATTTATTTACAGGCTTAGCTGTATTAACAAAAGGCTTGGTGGGCGTGTTACTTCCAGGCGCCATTTTATTTTCTTGGTTACTTCTATTAAATCGTTGGAAACAACTAAAAAATTTATCTCTTTTCACAGGCATTTTGTTGTTTACGGTAATTATCATCCCCTGGCATTACTTAGTTCAAATCCAACACCCTGAGTTTTTTAATTTTTATATCATTGAACAACAGTTTTTACGGTTTTTTACGCTATCCGCAGGACGCTATCAACCTGCATGGTTTTTTTTGGTGATCATTTTGGCCGGCTTTTTTCCCTGGACTGTTTTTCTAGTTCAAGCCCTAAGTTCTTCTCTTAAAAAGGTCCTGAAAAATAAAAAAAAATATTCGAATGAGTTGTTTCTTCTCTTATGGGCAGGCATCGTTTTTTTATTTTTTTCTGCATCAAAATCAAAACTCATCCCTTACATTTTACCCGTTTTCCCCCCGCTTTCTCTTTTGATAGCACATTATCTTTCATCTCATCAAAAAAGCCGAGGCGCCTCTCTTCTCTTAAGCCTGTTAAGCTTCATCTTATTAGTCGCTATCTATATCGCTTCAAAAAAATATTTTGTTGCCAGTGAAGCTAAAATAACTGTTTTGTTTTTAGGTGTTGTATTAGTGATAGGAACACTCATCAGCTATATTTATTTAAATCGTGATTTAAAACGGGCTTATGGGGTAATCTTATCGTGGGCGATTATTTTTAACCTGACATTGGTGACGCTGACTCCCCACATCGGCAGCACCAGTATCAAACCCTTAATCATGAAAATAAAAACCCATGCCAAACCACACGATAGAGTAGTTTCCTACCATCATTATTATCAAGACATGCCCTTTTATTTAAACAGACTGATCACTATCGTTGACTGGGATAATGAGCTTAGTTTTGGCATGGCTCATCAACATGCTGAGGAGCTGAGCATGAGTAGTGCAGCATTTTGGCCTCTATGGACAGGGCCCCAGACCATTTACCTTGTCATGAATAAGCGCGATTTCGATAAACTTTCTAAATTGCATACTTTCTATGTCATTGACCAAGATGAGAGCGATGCCTTAATCACCAATCATCCGCTGAAAGTTGAACATTGATAAAGTTTAGAGGATTATAGTCAATCTTTAATTAGACTTGAAAAACTATGCCCACTTTCGCCCTTATTCTGATTTCTTCTGTGATTAATACCGCCGCTCAGCTCTTGCTTAAGGCTGGGGCCGATAGACTGAAAGTACTTTCTTGGTCTCATTGGTATGAATCGTTCATCAACCTAATCTCCAATCCTTATCTATTTCTAGGCCTGTGTTGCTACGTGGTCAGCGTAGGAGTTTGGATTATCGTGCTTTCTCGTGTCCCTGTTAGCGTAGCTCACCCTATCTCGAGCTTGGCCTACATCACAACGGCTATCAGTGCCGCCATTATTTTTAATGAATATTTATCCTTGACCCGAATTATGGGTATTTTTGTCATTATTTTTGGGGTTTATCTCATCGCCCGCACTAATTAAAAGGAGAAAAGATGAAGCTAAGTATTGTGATTCCTGTTTTTAATGAGGAAGGCAATTTACGATCACTGTGTGAAAGATTGATTACCACCCTGGATTCATTACATCACCCCTATGAAATCATCATGGTAAATGATGGCAGCACAGATGGTTCGGAAAAACTATTACAGCAACTTTATAAACAATGGCCGGATAAGCTGCGCGTTATTAACTTTAATGGTAATTTTGGGCAACATCGCGCCATCATGGCTGGTTTTGAACGTGTTCGCGGCGACATCGTTGTCACACTTGATGCTGATCTACAAAATCCACCTGAAGAAATACCTAAACTGATTGCCAAAATTGAAGAAGGTTGTGATTCAGTCGGCGGTATTCGAAAAGAACGACAAGACAATCGCTTTCGTCGCTACGCCTCTAAACTCAATAATAAAATTCGTTATAAAATAACAGGGATAAAAATGGAGGATCAAGGCAGCATGCTGCGCGCCTACCGACGCCACATCGTTGATCTGATGACGCAATGTGAAGAATCTGCCTTATTTATCCCTGCTTTAGCCTATAGTTTTTCGAGTCATCCAGGCGAAGTTGAAGTCAATCATGATGCACGCACAGTAGGAAAATCAAAATATAATATCTATCGCTTAATGCGTTTGAATTTTGATTTGATGACAGGTTTTTCTTTGGTTCCCTTGCAATTATTTACCTTCGTAGGTATCTGCGTCTCACTCGTCAGCACTGCCTTTGTGATCTACATGTTTATCAGACGACTTATTGTCGGACCTGAAGCAGAAGGCATGTTCACCCTGTTTGCTATTTTATATTTCTTAGTGGGTGTTTTATTAATGGGAATGGGCATCTTGGGTGAATACATTGGTCGTATTTATCAAACAGTGAGACGTCGCCCTCGTTATTTAATTAAAAATATATTGGAAAACTAGCCATGTTGTTGGGTATTAAAGTTGACATAGATACAGAACGAGGCACACGAATTGGCTTACCCAATTTAGAAAAATTATTTCTAGTCCACAATATACCCGCTACTTTTTTATTTACACTCGGGCCAGATAATACTGGTCGCGCTTTAAAACGTATTTTTCGACCCGGTTTTTTAAAAAAAGTATCGCGCACCAGTGTGCTAAAAACCTATGGTTTGAGAACTTTATTGAATGGCGTGTTATGGCCGGGCCCTTTCATTGCCAAACGTCACGCTGCATTGATGCAAGCTACTTGTCGGCATGGTTTTGAAGTGGGTATCCACTCGTATGATCATACGTATTGGCAAGATGGAGTCTCTACCTTGCCCGAGGATAAAATCCAGGCAGAATTCAAACGTGCTTGCGATACTTTTCTCGATGTTTTTCGTTTTCCTGCCAAAACAGCGGGTGCGGCTGGCTGGCAAGCGAACGTGAAAACACTTCGTGCGTATGATGCTCAACACTTGGTTTATGCCAGTGATTGTCGTGGCACGTCTCCCTTTTTTCCCCATATTGAGGGACAAACATTTCAGGCTTTGCAGCTGCCCACTACGCTCCCCACCTTGGATGAATTATTGGGTCGGCCTGATTATCCTGAATCTACGCTGGTAGATTATTACATGGGTTTATTGAAGACAGATCAACCTAACATCTTTACTGTTCACACAGAAATCGAAGGCATGGCTCAATTGGCTTTTATGGAGCGCTTTGTGATTGCTGCTAAGAAAAAAGGCGTTGTTTTTAAAACCTTGGCGGAAATCGCTCAACCCTATCTTGAAAATAAACAAACAACGCCTGTTTGTGACTTCATTCAAGGTAGTGTTGAAGGACGATCGGGTTTGCTGTCTATGCAGGGGGCAGCGCTTACTTTCGATTCGTTATCTCAGATAAATACGTAATCTGCTTGCCCTCTCGAGGTTTGGGTTGAAAAAAACGCGGGGTATGAAGAAAAGGATAAACTGGCGCACCCTGATACTTGGGCAAGCAAGCAATATACCGAATCACTTCTCCTTCATTTTCTTTGATAGCACGGGATAAAGTCAGCCTCACTCCCACTTCATCTAGCAATACATGTTCTGCCAAATATTTTTGTTTCCCTAAAATAGCAAAATAAAGCGGTGTCTTTTCCTCTAAGGTCAGCACCGTTTTTTTAACACCATATTGAAGCAATAATTTTACTATCCTTTCATTTCCAAAAAAACTGGCAAGATGAATGGCTTGAATGCCTTTTTTATTGGAAAAAATGGGATTGGCGTTATTTTCCAATAATACCTGAGCCACCTCTGTGTGATTGTTTTTGACAGCCATCAATAAAGGAGAAGATTCACTGTCTTGGTTAGGTGAAGCACCGCAACTTAACAATAGTTTAAGTGTTTCAAGTTGCCCATACATCGCTGCGTAAAACAAAGCCGTATGAGATTGATAATTTTTACCGTTTGGATTCGCACCCGCATCAAGTAATTTTTTTACTAAACCAATATTACCCATCGCAGCTGCAATCCATAAACCATCATCAGGATTTGCACCTTTTGACAACAACATATTGATCACCTCATCTTGCTCGTATGAAGATGATAAAAATAATGCGCTCGTATGATGAAGTGCATTTTTTCTGTTGATCTTATCAACGGATAAAGTAGGAAAATAACTTTCCATAGATTGATAAGAACTCACTTGATTTTGGCAAAAATCAAAAACAGTGAATGAAAGTGGGATATAAGAACTGCCGGTTGGATTAAAGCTATTGGAAATGGCTTCGGCACAAGCTGCTATTGAATTAAATTCAAGGTGTCCGTGCGGGTAGTTGGGATCATAAAATTTAAAAACACTTTTTTTTTATCTAGAAAAATACCGCAAGCATGATCATCTGAAGCCAAAAAAACTATCTTTTCATTTATACTGCTTATTATTTTTTTTAAAAATTCAATCAATTCATCTTTGGTAAATAAAAAAGACAATTGAAACTCAGGTTTATTCACTTTTCCTGATTCACTCGCCACTCTATTTATTTTTTCTTGAATATTCGTTTGGAATATGGTGTGAGAGATATCTTCAGGTGATTGAAACCAAAACAGAATATTACAAATTTCATCAAAATAAATATCACATGCGCTACTACGCTCATCCCAAAGAGATATTTTATTTAAAACAGAATACAGATGGGATAACTTTCCTCTTGCTTGATAATAAAGCCAAGCCGTCGAAAACCCAGCACACAAACCGCTTTCCAAACGAGATTTAAAATGAGATTGGTAGGATTTAAACGAAAGCCATGTGTTTATTTTTTTTATTATAAAATCTTGGTCTATCCTCTCAACAGAAAAATCAACATCTTCTCTCGTTGATTCACCTTCAGATAAACTTATTATTTTTTTTGGCATAAGAAAAAATCCAGTCAGTCATCTATACGAAAAGTATAGGAACTCACTGGACTTTCTTTCTTAATCTTTAATTAATGAATCATCTTAACCAGAAATGATAAAAATGTTGAATAGACTCTATTTTAAAATGACATTTTTCGTAAAGTCGACAAGCAGGTATATTTTCTTTTTGAGTCACCACTTGAATAACAGGGGTATTATTTTTATAAAAATAAGCGTGAACGGAATGGAGCAATCGCGTACCCACACCTTTTCCTTGCGCGCTAGGCAACACCGCAAGCAAGCCGATGTCTCCCCGATTTTTTTTCTTTCCTACCGTTGCCATGCCCAGAATTTTTCCTTTCTCCCTCACCACCAAAATATTATCTGCAATCGTTTTATGACATGAATTTATTATCCATTGCCTATAAATTTTTTCAAAATTGAGGCGCCCTATTCGTTCATCCTTTAAAAATCGAGAAAATTTTCCGCTTTCTAGTGCTAAAATTTGCAAGGTTTCATCAGGTTCCACTGCTTCATAATAATCAATTGTTTCATTTCCTATCATGTCTTTGATGGTGTGTAGATCCAGCACATACGTAGTTTTTTCATCCACTAATTTTCCGTTTTGTTCAGATGCCGCCACACATGATTCAAGATCAGTGGGGTCCACACACCCATACACCAAGTGAACACCCGCTTCTTTTAAGGTTGCTAGCGCCTGTCTTAAGGTGTGCGAAGATAAATGAGAAGGAAGCAGTCTTGCAACTTGAAAACCCAGCATACCACTGTCCCAGGGAAGTAATTCAAATACAGGTGTCATGATCATCGACCTTCAATTAGGGGGGTTCTCTTACAAAAAGATAAGCCATTACCTGCTCTTTTATCCGACTTTTTGCAGGAAATATCAACAATATTCATTATTTATTAAGAATTTTCAATCGCAGGCGAAAATAAATCGTCTCCATTCACAGCGAAGAAGGAATCCATTATAATTCGCCTGCTTTTTTCAACCTGGAGCTTAACTTGAAAATTTTGATTATCGGTGCAGATGGTTTTATCGGCTGTCATTTGGTTGACCACATTTTAACAAAAAAACCAAACTGGGAAATACACACACTCGATCTTTCCAATAATAATTTGGCTGAATACCAATCCCACCCCAAGCTCTTTACCACACAGGGCGACATGACCAAAATGAGCGACTGGATTGAGGAGAAAATCAAACTCTGTGATGTCGTGCTCCCTTTAGCCGCCATCGCCACACCTGCTACCTACGTTCAAGATCCTCTAAAAATCTTTTCTCTCGACTTTGAAGCAAACCTTGCCATTATCCGACTCTGCGTTAAACACAGCAAGCGTGTTATCTTTCCTTCTACCTCAGAAGTGTATGGCATGTGTACAGACAGTGAGTTTGATGAAGAAAAAAGTCATTTGATTTTAGGCCCGATTCATAAAGAACGCTGGATTTACTCTTGTTCTAAACAACTCATCGATAGACTTATTTTTGCTTACGGAAAACGAAATGGCCTTCCCTATACACTTTTTAGACCGTTTAATTGGATTGGTCCCAAACAAGATAATATCAAAAACAGTAAAACTGGGGGATCGCGCGTCGTCATTCAATTTCTAGGCAACATTCTGCGTGGCGAAAACATTCAACTGGTGGATGGCGGCAGGCAACATCGAAGTTTCGTTTACGTTGAAGATGGCATTGAAGCTTTAGTTAAAATCATTGAAAACACAGACAATTGCGCAAGCGGTCGAATTTTTAATATTGGCAACCCACATAATATTTCTTCTATCCGTTCATTGGCTGAAACATTACTTGAACTCGCTCAAAAATACCCCCAACATGAAGCAAATGCCAAAAAAGTTCAATTAATGGATATCCCTGCAGCTGATTACTATGGAACGGGTTATCAAGACGTACAAGCGCGTGTTCCTGCTATTTGGCGAGCACAAACGCATCTTCAATGGCAGCCAAAAACAGATTTAATCACGTCCCTTAGCAAAACGGTGGATTACTATTTACATGATGCCTCCTAAACCAAACCACCGCCCCCTGCTGCTGCTTATTTTAGATGGTTGGGGCTATAGCGAAAATCCAGCGCATAATGCGATTAGCCAAGCAGATACGCCCACCTGGGATTATCTCTGGTCTCACTACCCCCATACTTTACTTTCTGCTTCAGGCACAGAGGTGGGTTTACCTCAAGGGCAAATGGGTAATTCTGAGGTAGGGCATTTAAACATGGGGGCAGGTCGTGTGATTTTTCAAGAATTACCACGAATTGACAGCAGCATTGAATCAGGTGACTTTTTTAAAAATCCCATACTCTGTCAAACCATGCAAGACCTGGCCCAATCAGGAAAAGCCTTGCATTTAATGGGTTTACTTTCTCCAGGCGGTGTACACAGTCATGAAAAACACTTATTTGCTTTATTAGCTTTAGCACAACGTTATTCGCTCAAAGAAGTGTATATTCATGTTTTCTTAGATGGCCGTGATACCCCCCCTCGCAGCGCAGAGACTTCGCTCCAAGCACTGGAAAGCGTGTGTAAAACGTTGCAATGTGGACGTGTTGCTTCTCTTTCTGGACGTTATTATGCCATGGATCGTGATCATCGTTGGGATAGAACAGCGCAAGTATATCAATTGCTGACACATCAACACGCTGCGTTTTATGCGGATGACGCTCTCAGTGCGCTGCACGCGGCTTATCAGCGCAACGAAAATGATGAATTTGTTCAACCCACGCTTATACGCCCTGCCGTCAGCATCCAAGATGGCGACGCGGTGATCTTTTTTAATTTTCGCGCAGATCGTGCACGGCAACTCTCACATGCTTTTCTTGATCCCACTTTCATTCATTTTCAACGTCAAACTTTACCTCGATTAAGTCATTTTGTGTCAATGACACCGTATGCAAAAAATATTCCAAGCGAAGTGGCTTTTTTACCCTTACCCTTGAATCAAATGCTGGGTGAATATCTTTCATCGCACGGCTTAACTCAGTTGCGTATTGCAGAAACTGAAAAATATGCACACGTGACTTTTTTCTTTAATGGGGGAAGAGAAACACCCTTTGAAGGTGAAGATCGTATACTCATCGCTTCACCCAAAGTAGCCACGTACGATCTCCAACCAGAAATGAGCGCCATTGAATTAACCGCACGACTTCAAGAAGCGATTTTAAGCAAAAAGTATGACTTCATTGTTTGCAACTATGCCAATCCAGACATGTTGGGTCACACAGGTGATTATTCAGCCACCCTCAAAGCCATTGAAACCATCGATCAATGCCTCAAGAAGATTTATGACACACTTCGTGCTGCGGACGGAGAAATGGTGATCACAGCTGATCATGGTAATGCAGAATGTATGTTTGATGATAAAACACAGCAACCCCATACGGCTCACACTCAAGAACCTGTCCCCTTTATCTATGTCGGCAGGCCTGCCACCTGTTCCAAAAAACACGGTATACTGGCGGATATTGCCCCTACTCTGTTATACCTATTGGGCCTAGCACAACCCACCGAAATGACAGGTCAACCTTTGCTCAAGCTGGAGAAAACATTCACGAGCTAAGGGGTGTCCATAAGGAGCTTCCCATGAAAGGATGTTTCGCTTTTATCCCTACAAAAATCGCGCTGCTTTTTATTTTTCTTATACCCATCACAGCCTTAGCAGCCTCTAACATAAATGAATTTTCCTCGTCACCTTCAGATAATATAATTCAGGAAAATAAACTTCGTCTAGAACAGCAATTACGTGACGCAGAAACGTCTCTTTCTAATTTATCTCTTGAGATGGAGGCCACTAAAAGGCAACTCCTCATTGAAAAAGAAAAAATGACACAACTAGCAGAAAAAGAAAAAATATTAATGCAAAAATTACAAAATCAAAAAAACAGTCTTGCTCAGCAAACTGATTTAGCCTACCGTTTACACGACAATGCCTTGCTTCCTTCTCTTTTATCTCAAAAAAATTTAAGCGAACAAGAAAAAATAAACACGTATATTACTTATATTAATCAAGCTGAATTAAATTCATTACACGGCTATTCAAAAACACTTTCTGCTTTAGAAAATACCAAGCAAACCCTGCAAACACAGAGTCATGCACTCGAACAACTTTATCGTACTCAGCAAACAAAGCAGCAAAAGTTAGCCATTATCATGCGCACACGAGAACGATTGTTGGCGTCTATTGAGTCTGCTGAACTAAGCTGAAGACCCCTTCTCTACTGAATATGGCCTATACTTCGATTGAAGTAGATCCTATTTTGGGTGGCTGAATGTTCAAAATATGCGCTTTGTTGCTTTTTTTATGCTCTTTGTCTCCTCTTTCTTTTGCTATCGAAGAAGAAGGTAGCTTAAGTAGTGCAAGCACCAGCGAGCATCAACGTGTATTAAACAATTTTTTTAATGCAGTAGAACTTATCAAAAAAAATTACGTACAACCCGTGTCAGAAGAGAAGTTATATGAAAATGCCCTCCGAGGGATGGTTAATGGCTTAGATCCACACTCCAGTTATTTAGACAGCGATGATCTCACTTTTTTAACCGACACGACTTCCGGCAAATACGTAGGGGTGGGTTTAGAATTAACGCAGGAAAAACATATCACAAAAATCATCAGCGCATTGGATGATTCACCAGGTAAGGCCGCTAACATTCAACCTGGTGATATCTTATTAAAAATAAACAGCACGTCAGTTGAGCGAATGAGTTTGCAAGAAATTATTAAAAAAATGCAGGGACCTGAAAACACTTCACTGACACTCACTCTCTATCGAAAAGGACAAAATGAACCTTTCACTGTAAAAATTATTCGAAAAAGTATCAAACTGAAAAGCGTGAAAGCACAATTATTGAAGCCTCATTATGGGTATATCCGCATTGCTTACTTCCAAGAACGCACACCCGAAGAAACACAACAGGCTATCACCAATTTACAACAACTCTCTGACAGAAAACTCGATGGGCTTGTGATTGATCTTAGAAATAATCCAGGTGGGTTGTTAGATTCTGCCATCAATGTTTCAGATTTATTTATTGGTGGACACAAACCCATTGTCTCTGCAAAAGGTCGTACACCTGAATCTAAATTTGCAGTTAATTCCACTGCCACTGATATTATCAACAATACCCCTATTGTCATCCTGATTAATGGCGGCTCTGCTTCAGGTGCAGAAATCATGGCAGGGGCATTACAAGATTATCATCGCGCTATTATCATGGGCGAAACCAGCTTTGGTAAGGGCTCCGTTCAAACTGTGATTCCGTTGAGTGATACATCAGGATTAAAACTCACGACCTCTTTGTATTACACTCCTTCTGGTCGCTCTATTCAGGCAAAAGGTATCGTACCTGACGTTAAAATAAGCAATAAAATACTTTCTGACGCATCAAATAACCACGATGATGATTTCAGCATCAAGGAATCTGAATTACCCGGTCATCTGCTCTCAGGTAAAGAAACCGCCAGCGCAGAACAAAGTGCATTTAAAGATCCTCAAGCACAAGCTATACTCGCTTCAGATTATCAAGTACAAGAAGCGTTACAATTGCTTGAAGGTTTAAATGTCACTCATAAAACCCCCTAATTGCCGCAGCATGTGCATAGACGATCTCCCTGCTGTCTTAGCCATTGAAGAGGAATACAACCCCTCTCCTTGGAAAAAACAGCACTTTGAAACCAGTTTGTCACGCCATTTGTGTTGGGTATTAGAAGAAAAACACTTTATCCTAGGCTATGCCATTTTAAGTGTGTTTCAAACTGAAGGTGAAATTTTAAATATTGCCATTCATCCTCAGTATCGCAGGCAAGGTTTGGGTGAATTTTTGCTGACACGAGTCTTAAAAGAAGCCAAACAAAAAGCGGTTCAAACTCTTTTTTTAGAAGTGAGAAAATCGAATTTAGCCGCGCAAACACTCTATCATAAAATGGGATTTCACCAAGTGGGGGTCCGGGCTGCTTATTACCCCTCTGGATTGGGTCGGCGGGAGGACGGGTTTATTTTTGCACGTGAAGATCTACGCTAATTGAAATTGTTTAAATTTAATGCTTTACTCAGCTGAAAATCTTATGGCGTTTTGTTATGAAAAACTTACACCAAATACTGCGGGGGCTCATGGATGAGATGCAACTCTCTGAATCTGAGTTGGCGCGTCGTACACACGTAGGACAACCGGTCATCCATCGCATTTTATCTGGAGAAACAGATAATCCTCGCGTCGCGACCTTAAGCCAAATTGCCAATTATTTTTCTGTTTCCATCAGTCAGTTGATTGGTGATGTTCCCCTGCCCCCCGATCGTTTGCCAGGTACACATCAACAATCCCCCCAAACTTGGACCCAGGTTCCTTTGCTGAATTGGGAGCAAGTATTAGTTTGGCCCAAACAAAGGGAATCCATCCAAGCACCCGTGATGATTGGCACCGATCTCACTGTCAGTAAAAATGCTTTTGCCCTGAGGGTAAAAGATACCACCATGATGCCGCGCTTCCTGGAAGGTATGTTACTGATTGCAGATCCAGAAAAACCTGTGCATGACAGAGGGTTTGCGATTTTGCGACAAACAGGCCAAAAAACTGCGATTTTCAAACAAATACTGAAAGACAGTGCAGACACTTACCTTAAGGCATTGAATCCTGACTTTAAAACCATCCTGATGGATGAAGCACGTTACCAGTTTATTGCAACTCTCGTGCAAGCACGCGATGATTTATACCCCCAGTCCTCAGGTACAAGGGATATAAAATCTTAGCTCTACGCACCGCTGGCTGTACCGATTGCTTTTTGAATACTGCTTGCTAAATCATTCACAATACCCGCTATGATGTCAGCCGAAGGTGGTTCAGCGATGTGTGGCGGATAGTAAGTGGCAAGCTGAGCATCTTTTACTAGCTCATCCGCGATAATACCCACCTGCTTATCTGCTTTTCCTGAAAGACGCTCAACATACGCTAGCTGGGAGCGCAGTTGTGATTTGCTTAGCAAAGGCGCAGTAAAACTTTCCACTCTATCTTTAGGTATTTTTAATTCGCCCACCCCTTGCGGCAAACGCATTGAGGTAAAAATAGTTAATTCAGTCAAAGACTCGGGTTCGGATACTTCTTCAATTTTCTGTGTGGCTTCTTCTGAACGCGTGTGAAATCCTAATAAAGCATTGACTCCCCGTTCAATTGAATCTGCTACCATTGGATCACTCAACATTTTAGCCAACCAAGTGATACCTTCACTCTCCGCATGCACCCCTTCAAACGCATCGCCTTTTTCAACTGTTTCATAAAATTTTACCATGCCGTTGTTCAATGTGATCAACTGTCGCATGGAAGGCAGCTCCACTTTCAGCAATTGATTTAGGCGCATGTAATCCACTGGCTTAGGATCCGCTCGAAACATGCGTGCACGGATAATCGTGGAACGGAAAAAAATATGGGCCTCACCGGGTGTTTGCTCTTTAAGATCCATTAAGTCAATACGCGCTCTTTTTTCAGAAGATGCACTGCGGGTATCCATGTAAGCACCCGTCAAACTCGTGGTTTGTGTTTGGAAAGAATCCACCTTCGTCACATAGGCTTCACCGGCTGTTTTTTGGAAAAACTCCCACGTTTCAGCCGGATCTTCCAACTTCATACAAATTTTAATGTTGGTGTTTGCACCAATGGACGCCGCTTCTTCTTTGGAGGCTTTTTGAAAAGCAGGCAAATCTTGTCCCGCAAAAATAGCAGAAAATCCTAAAGAACGCGCTTGCGCAGGCACAACAGCAAAGCCTTTTACTGCATAGTATCCATATTCATCCATGATACATAAGAAAGGCGTGGGCGAATTGGTGGGTTTTCTTAAAATAACATCACTGTATGTTCCTTCAACTTCATCACCTAAACCGGCCGCCATCATTGCCTTTAATGAAGCAACGATAATTTTACCTAAGTTGGCCAACTCATCCGGGGCTTTTTCAAGTGCGGGCAAGAGTACGCACAAAATACGACGATTTAACACCACATCTTTCACATCCACTTCTGCCAAATTAGCACGCACGATATGACCATAGGTATCTGCCAAAGAACCGAATACTCGCGTTAATTGCATCGTAATAAAACCATGCTGCTCTAACACTTGCGATACTTGTTTACCTTTCTTAGAACGATCATAGCCTGGCAAAGTACTTAGGTAATTACTGATGGGTTCCAGAATGATAGAAGGTGCATCCGCTAAACTCACTGGCTCTTGGTTATCACGAATAAATTGTTTGTCTACGACCATGGCTTCGAGACGGGCTAAATCAAAATAATTACGAATGGTATTCGCATCAAGCAAGATGTACCCTCTGTCACGGGCGTACACCAATACCTTCATCAAGGCTTCAACGAAAGCAATCGCACGGCCTTTCCACATATCACCGTCGCCTGAATTACTGCCCTCTGGCATAAGCCCCACGATCAGCTGCGATAACATACTGGATGAACCCATTGAAAAAGGATTCATGGTGTTAGAAAGACGTTTTTCCTGAGGACCAATGACATCGCGTGCGCCTGTCATGAAGTTAATGAGCAACATATCATCTTCTCGACCCATCCGACGCACCATCGAGAAAATTTTTGCAAACAAACTGTTATCACCTTTTCCATCGATATAGATAAAACCACTTCCTTGTATCAAAGCATTAAAGGCAATTGAAATCAGTGATTCTGTTTTACCGCTTCCGGTTGAACCAAAAATCAAGACGTGGGTACGCATATCATCATTGGTAAACCACAACTCTTCTTGGGTTGAAAGTTGATTACCAAAAAAATAAATCCCCCCCGCCATACGCGGTTGACTGTCCTTGCCCGGCGTCAGATCGTTATAGTCTTTTAATTTTGAACGCAAAGGTAATCGGAAGGGTAATTTAGCTTTGATTCGACAAGTGGACAAAAACAAAACTACTGCGCACAAACCACTTATATCAGCCATTTCAGGGAAAAAAAGCGGGCCAGTTCCTAAAGACAACATGAGGATAAGCAGGTTAAAAGGATCAGCAATAAAATCGACGAACCGCTTTCCAAGCGGGCGCGTATCACGCAAAAGATAATGCGGATTGGCTTCGTCGCTTTTATCTAAACCACGTATCATAAATCTTCCGGAACATAAAGAATGTCTTTTAGCGCAACATCCAAAGCTTTTACGGCTTCGCCCACCATGGGCACTTTAATCTTTCGACCAAATTCGATTTCAGCACGCCAGTGTGCATAGGCGGCAGCGACTTCTACATAAGCAGTTTGTCGACCCACCGTATTCAACATGTACCACAACTGCCTATCCAGTGGCTTCAACCACAAAAAATCAGCGCTACTTAATACACCATCTTGTCGCGCCAATTCCAGCATAGAGGCCATCACCGTTAACATATAAGCATGATTAGCGCATATTTCTTGTATTTTTTTTTCGTTGACGTGTTTGTTTAAAAGTTGTTTGACACCTGCAAAATTTAACTTACCCGCCGCAGAAGAACGCGAAATTTGTATCAATAAATTCGCTGCTATTTCAGTTTTACCTGCATGCTTTGCCGCAAAGGCTGCAAATAAGGCTTGTATATAGATAGGTTGTTTATCGATACCTGTCCATAATTTCCCCATCTGCATCGATAACACGCGATAAGCTTGCTCGGGCAGCAAAGCAATATAGCGTTTCATTTTATGCGCAAGCATAGGCTCAATACTTTCAGCAGGCACTTCTTTAAAAATTTTATATTTTTTGACGAATTGCAAGGGGGTTTGTGCAGAAGCCCAAGGCCCCTCATCCAAATGTGTTTTTACTAAATTAATTTTCACTACTGGCGTAATTTGCGGCCAATCTCCTTCTTCTGCATCAATTAAAGATTGCATCGTGTACATACGACGATAATGCAAACGCGGACTTCGTTTATAGATAAATCCACCACCTAAAATGCAAAATGCGAGAACAGGCCAGCGCCAATAACGCCCTACTGCTTCAGAAATAGCAATGACTTGATCAGGATCAATTTTTGCGTATTCAGCAGGTGTTAAATTACCCAACATTCTGGCGAGAGGATCAATGGAAGGATCAACGTAAACAATAGCTAATGCTTCGTAGTATTTTAATTTTAGAAAACTACCCACAATTTCCGTGTGATAATTACTCCAAACAACATACAAGGCAAAAAATAGCGCGGCAATGATCCAAAAAGGCCCAAGCCCACTGTCTTGTTGGCCACCAGAACCTTGCTGGGGAGGGGGAGCTGCTGCCACGAAACAACCTCATAGAAGAGTACACTTATCGCATAACCTTAAACAATTATTTCTGCTTAATCAAATGTCTTTTTTCTAAACGGTAAGTGCCTGTACTATGAACAAATCGGCGGATATTATCTGCTTTCAACGCATGCTCGCGCAACGTTAACAATTCTTGACCATATCGATCAAACACTTGTTTCTCTGGCGTAAAAAGTACATCAGATTTATCAATACTGACCACGGCATAAGCATTATTAGGCGTGTTTTCTTTTTTTATCATCATGTTTTTTACTTTTTCTTCTGTGTCATAAATCGGACGAGATGAGCTACGGCTAAGCAGAAAATCTAAGGCATGCTCCCAATTTAACATATTACTTCCCTGCGCTTGATAAAGCGCCACGTACACTTCTTGTTGCGAGTCGGCGGATTTCACTGAAGAAGAACGGGAAGAAGAAGCTAAGGTCTCTTCTGTTTCTGTGGGTTCAGGCAGTTCAAGTGTTGTTTGTAGCCTATCTCGCAGCGTGGTGACTTCACGTCCTGCTGCTTGTAAAAAAAGACTCTTGTCCCAACAATCACCTTCTATCAAATGGTCCAAGATGGAAAGTAATTTTTCATTTATTGCTGCATCATTCCGACGACTGCCAATCATAATGTTGTTTTCGTCATCAAGGGGGAATAGTAGAAGTATAACACTTTTTTATGACTTGCCAGGCAGATGGGTCTTTTTACCGGTATCTGGGTCGCCATTCCTATGTGATTTATTGAGAGTATGCAAGGCAACAAGCTCACCCACATCCCCCAATGATTCACGTATTGATTTCAATGCGGCCGTTAAATGATCACGCTTTTTACCCTCTGCTGCATTATTCGTCAACGCCCCTGCCGTGCGATGTTCATGAAACTTCAGCGCCTGCTCGAGCGCCTCTTCTATTCTTCTTAAGATAACTTCAGTCTCAGCAAGCGCTTGCTCTGTACGCGTGGAAGTCATGACCACTCCTAAAATTTAAAACACCCCTTCATAAAGTGAGTGTAGGACATCTGGCTTAAGTTGGGATTAAAACATCACGATGAGTTAAATTATTTTATTGATTATTTTTTAGTCATACATAAGCTCATCAAGGGACACTGCGCTGGGATTACCTGAGGCATGAATCAACTCATACAAGACATCCAGAATACACAAATAACGTAATGCATTGGGCGTGACATCATCAAAAGCAACGCGTACTCCTAACAAAGCCCCCTCCGCTTCAGTAAAAGAAGCACCCAAACCATAACCTAAACACAATGAAGCCAATTGATCAGCTCTACGCACAATCGCAGGAAATAAGCCCGTGTCTTGAAAAATTTCTTCGGGCATCACGACGCGCTGACTCAACATAAAAGTAACTTTTAATGCCCTCGCCAACTGACACAACTGTTTACTGATATCCATTAAGTTCTCCACCATTCTCGTGAAGCTCGGTGAGGGCCCGCCAAAAAAGAGCGGAGCCAACGCCAAAACACGGGCAAAGTAAATCCATAACGCTCGAGCAATCCAAAAAATATCATTGTCACGGTCGCAACAATGAATGTCCACCAGTGAATGTATAACAAAAAGAAAATAAGTGGAAAAGCAGCCCGCGCATCAATCATAAAAAATCGTGCAGTGCGAGCCGAATCACGCCAGTGTGTTTGATCCGTGACAGCCATTCTTTTTCTCCCTCAGGTAAGAGATAATCAGTTTAACATGAAGTATAAACAAAGGAATTAATATGGATTTTGAACTTTCAGATGAACAATATGCCTTCAAACAATTAGCCAAGAATTTTTCTGAACAAAAGCTTGCGCCGTACGCGCAAGAATGGGATGCAAATGAATTTTTCTCTCTTCCTACTTTACATGAAGCGGCTGCGCTAGGCTTGGCTGCAATTTACACAAAGCATGAATTTGGAGGCACCGGATTATCACGTCTGGATGCGGCACTCATCTTTGAAGAACTCGCACAGGGTTGCCTTTCAACCGCTGCTTTTTTATCCATCCATAACATGGTATGCGGCCTCATCGATACCTATGCGAATGAAACACAACGCGCAAAATGGCTTCCCTCCCTGGTTAGCATGAATTGGCTAGGAAGTTATTGTTTAACAGAACCCAGTGCAGGTTCAGATGCAGCCTCATTAAAAACCACCGCCTTGCGTCAAGATAATTACTATTTTCTTAATGGCACTAAAGCATTTATTTCAGGCGGTTCTGTCAGCGATATTTATGTTTGCATGGTACGAACAGGTGAAGCGGGCCCCAAAGGTATCTCCTGTATCTTTGTTGAAAAAAACACACCCGGCCTCAGCTTCGGCAAAAAGGAAGAAAAATTAGGTTGGTGCAGTCAACCCACCACCATGGTTTATTTTGAAAACTGCAAAGTACCTATTGAAAATTTGATTGGTAAAGAAGGAGAAGGATTCAAAATTGCTTTGAATGCACTAAATGGCGGACGCATTAATATCGCTGCTTGCTCGCTCGGTGGTGCACAAGCCTGCCTAACAAAAACCCTACGCTACATGAAAGAACGAGAACAATTTAATAAAAAGCTCGCTGAATTTCAGGTGTTACAATTTAAGGTTGCTGACATGCTCACAGAGTTAGAAGCGGCTCGCTTATTGGTTTATCGCGCTGCTCAAGCGTATGACGCCCAACACCCTGATACTGCGCTTTATTGTGCGATGGCAAAACGTTACGCCACAGACGCAGGATTTCATATCAGTGATCAGGCACTGCAGTTACATGGAGGCTATGGCTACTTAAAAGATTATGGCATCGAACGCCATTTTCGTGACTTACGTGCTAATCAAATTTTAGAAGGCAGCAATGAAATTATGCGAAACATTATTTCAAAACAAATTTTTGCATCTGAAAAATAAAGTGAAAGAGGGGAGGTAACGTGTTGCAGTTACCCCCCCCACTCCACTTATCTACTTACTCTTTTATTTCATCCGTCAGATCTTTCACCGCATCACTGGCTTTCTTTCCCTTATCTTGCACATCTTCCACTTTTTCTTTCGCTTGCTCTGTCGTATCTTCTACCTTATCCGTTACGTCAGATATGTTCTTCTCAAGCGTTTTATCAATATCTTCTGGCATTAAATCACGCTCAGCTTGAATGGCTGTGGGCAAGCAATCATCAATGACATCTTCGAAAGGATGAAAATAAGGAATCAAAAATGACTGTGTCCAAAAAGGACGCTCAGGTAATTTACTGTAACGCGCGGTAAGCAATATACCCGCAATGACAAAAACACCCACGATAATCCCCGAAAAACCTCCCACTACTTTATCTGTTTTATGCAAGGCCCCTTTTTCAAGCAAATGATTAAATAAATAAATAATCAATACGCCCACCAAGGCCAAGCCAATAAAGATAATAAAAAATCCCAGGATGTTTCGGATTTGTTCGCTTTTGACTGAAGATTCAAACATATTACCCACAGGATGAGCAAGCTTGAATGATCCGCCCAAAGCTAATACCCAACATAATAAAGTTAGGGTACTACCCACAAAGCCGCGGCGATAACACACAATCACGGACACAAGAATAGCAAACAGAATAAGGTAATCTACCCAATTGAGGTGGCTGAATAACATGAACACTCCTTTTTTTGAAATAACTTCCATTCGCCAACACAAGTTTGAATTGTGTTAACTAGCAACAATCGGATCAAATCTTACAACGTCTCCCGCCAAGCCAAAAGTATTTTTTAACATTTCTACCACACGGTCGGCGTCTTCATGATGAACATAAGGTCCAACGAAGATAAAATGAGCGGCAAGTTGACTATCACCCGGATAAACAAACGCAGGAAAATGCTGTTTTTGAAGTTTCGCAATCCAACTTGCAGACATTTCACTACCCATACTCACTTTAACAACCCAAGCAACGGCATGAGCATCTGCATTAGCGAGTTTCTGCATGGGTGAAGTCAACATACTGTGTTGCCCTAACCCAAAAAAATCACTGGCTTTATTACCATAAAATGTTTTAGGCGTCACTGTTTTTAATTGCATGTCAGAAAGCGAGGGTGCCATCGGTATCGCTGAAAACAAAGGCACTAAAACAAAGGTACGATCAGCACCAAACATGAAGATCAAAAATAAAAGCGCCGCCGCCACTATTCCATTCCAAATTAAACGTAGGAATAACATGTTATCCTCTCAAGTACAGGCGTTACCGTTAAGAATGAACCAAAAACAACCACACAATCTTCTGGGTGAACATGGTACAACAAAGTTTGGTACGCTTCTTCAGGGGAAACAAAACCCTGCAAAGGAGAAGATGTCAGAGAGCTTAAAACACGCATCAATTCTACACAAGATAACCCTCGCTCACCTGATAACCCTGCCACCCACCACATATCGATTATCGCACTTAAAGGACGCAGGGTGTTAAGGCAATCTTTATCTTTCAACATTCCCACCAAAGCATGTATTTTTCGATATTTTTTGATCGATGTTAAATTCTCTGCCAACAATTGCGCGGACGCAGGATTATGCGCCACATCAAACACAAATAAAGCAGCTTCAGTTTGAATAAGTTGAAAGCGTCCCTGCAAATTAATGTTATTTAATCCTCGCACAACCTCCTCTTGTCTTATTTTTATCGTAGGTAATAGAGATACAACTTGCAAGGCTGTTGCTGCATTTTGTAAAGAAACAATCGGTTTAGGCAACTGATCAAACTGTTTTTCACCCCAAAAACGCCAGCTTTCTTCTTGTTGAATAAACCCAAATTCTTGCCCTTGGCAGCTAAAATGTGTTTCCAGCGCTAACGCTCTTTCCCAGATTGAAGCAGGCACATCCGATTCACCATACACAACTCGTCCATTTTTTCTAAAGATTCCCGCTTTTTCATAAGCGATCAGCTCTCGTGTTTCACCTAAGTAATCAAGGTGATCAAGCGAGACAGAGGCAATAACTGCAATATCCGCTGAAAATATATTCACTGCATCATAACGCCCACCCAAACCCACTTCCAAAACCCAATACGCTATCTTTTCTTGTTGGAACAAAAAACAAGCCGCCAAGGTAGCAAATTCAAAATAAGTTAAACTGATTTCAGCTCTGGCTTTTTCAATTTCAGTAAAAGCTGCACACAACTGTTCATCCGTGACCTCCCGTCCATTCAATCGAATGCGTTCGTTAAAACGAAATAAATGAGGAGAAAAATAGGCGCCCACACTGGCACCCGTTTCCAGCAAGAGGCTTTCAATTGAAGCCACGCAAGAACCTTTGCCGTTTGTGCCACCCACGGTGATGATAACTCTTTTTTTTTGGGTTAATAGAAGGCCCAAACGACTTGCCACATTCTGAATGCGCGCTAACGTCAGCTCAATGGTTTTCGGATGGATTTGTTCGATGTAATGCAACCAATCTGCTAACGAACTCAGCACTTAATTTCCTTTACTCTCTGCTTCTTGAGGTGCAGATTGTTTCATCAGTTTTGCGAGTAACTTCGCGATACTCAGACGCAAAGCACGCCGATCAATCACTTGATCAATAGCGCCGTGCGTTAATAAAAACTCACTGCGCTGAAATCCTTCTGGCAGCGTTTGTCTGACGGTTTGTTCAATCACCCGCGGACCTGCAAAACCAATCAAGGCTTTGGGTTCAGCCACAATAATATCCCCCAACATGGCTAAACTGGCAGATACGCCCCCCATGGTGGGATCAGTTAAAACAGAAACATAGGGTAACCGCGCTTTAGAAAGCTTCGCCAATGCTGCGCTGGTCTTAGCCATTTGCATCAATGAAACAAGGGCTTCTTGCATTCTCGCCCCCCCACTGGCTGAGAAACAAATCAGGGGGCAAAAATGCTCAATAGCATGATTTACGGCAAGAACGAAGCGCTCTCCTACCACATTCCCCATGGATCCCCCCATGAAGCCAAATTCAAAAGCCACCGCCACCACAGGCAAGGTATATAATTGACCCGAATAAGCAATCAAGGCATCTTTTTCTTTGGTTGATTTTTGAGCAGAAAGTAGGCGATCTTTGTATTTTTTCGTGTCACGAAACTTCAGCTTATCTTCAGGTTCTAAATGTGCTCCTAATTCTTCATAAGAAGTTTCGTCTAAAAAATGCTGGAGACGGTAACGAGCATTCACACGGTGATGGTGATCACACTTCGGACAAACCTCTAAATTCCTAGTTAATTCAGCACGATAGAGAACTGCTTGGCAGCCCTCACACTTCGCCCAGATCCCTTCGGGGATTTCTTTTTTTTGTGAAGCTTCAGTGCGAATCATGGATGGAAGCAGTTTTTTAAACCAACTCATACAACCCCTATTCTTTCTTTGGTTTCAGGTATAGACCCTAATGGCCCGTTAGAAATAGCATAACCCGTAAGTATTAGCTAATTCTGAAGAATCTGATTATAATGGCCGAATATTTTATCTATACCCCTTGTGCCCCTCTCTTTTTATGAGACTAAAATGATGACAAAGGGTATATCGTCCCTCCTCCATCCTCCACTTTAAAAATAAACATTATGAGCGATATTGAAGATCAACGTTTACAGTTAAAACAGCTTATTGCAAACGGCAAAGAGCAAGGCTATCTCACTTTCGCAGATATCTATGATCACCTTCCTAGCCACATCAGTGCGGATCAGATGGAAGAGGTCGTAAAAGACGTCGCCAAGATGCTACGTGAGATGAACATTCCTGTCTATGAATCTGTTGTAGAAGCAGAGGCGCTTGCATTGTCTGAAGACATGACGAGCCCTGTTGAAGAAGCAGACGAAGAAGACGTCGAAGAAGCCGCCACTGTTTTAGCTGCGGTGAGCGACGAATTTGGACGCACGACTGATCCTGTCCGCATGTACATGCGAGAAATGGGCACAGTAGAACTTCTCACGCGTCATGGTGAAATTGCCATTGCCAAACGCATTGAAGAAGGCATGAAGCAAGTCATGATGGCACTTGCCCAATACTCTGAAAATATCGCTGACATATTAAGAGAGTATGATCGAACAAAAGTAGAAGAATTCCGACTTAATGAAATTATCAATGGCTTTATTCCTGAAGAATCTTTCCCTGAAAATCTGGCTGAACTGCCCGAAGTGGATCCTAATCTACCTGAAGAAGATGAAGACACACCTGCTGCTGCGGCGGCTGTGGTGGATGAAGAATCAGATGAAGAAGGCGGCGATTCTGACGGGGGCATAGAAGGCGGACCCGATCCTCTCTTGTGCCAAGAAAAATTTGGCCATCTTCGTGAATTATATGAAGCTACCGTCGCACTTGAGAAAAAACATGGACGAGCTCATAAAAAAGCGGCGACGCAAAAAGATTTATTGGCTAATGCGTTTATGGAATTCAAACTTGTTCCACGCCAATACGAACGCCTTTTGAAGAAAATGCGAGGCATGCTAGAACAAGTGCGTGACTGTGAAAAAACCATCATGACCTTGTGCATCAACAAAGCCAAAATGCCACGCAAGCATTTCATCACGACTTTCCCAGGGCATGAGTCTGATTTAAATTGGATTAAAACCCAAACTTCTCTTAAAAAAGATTTTGCAAACAAACTCAAAACCTACGAAGAAGACATTATACGCGCACAGAAGAAGCTACACTCCATTGAAGATCGCACCCACTTAACTATTTTAGAAATAAAAGAGTTAAACAGACAAATTTCCGTGGGTGAAACGAAGGCGCGTCGCGCCAAAAAAGAAATGGTAGAAGCCAACCTTCGTTTAGTTATTTCCATCGCAAAGAAATATACAAACCGAGGATTGCAATTCCTTGATCTTATCCAAGAAGGCAACATCGGTTTGATGAAGGCTGTCGACAAATTTGAATACCGTCGTGGTTACAAATTTTCGACTTACGCCACTTGGTGGATACGACAAGCCATCACCCGCTCTATCGCCGATCAAGCACGGACTATTCGTATTCCTGTACACATGATTGAAACCATCAACAAGCTGAATCGTATTTCACGGCAAATTCTGCAAGAAACAGGCCAAGAACCTACACCTGAATTGCTTTCCATTAAAATGGAATTACCTGAAGACAAAGTCAGAAAGATTTTGAAAATAGCGAAAGAACCTATTTCCATGGAAACCCCCATTGGGGATGATGAAGATTCACACTTGGGTGATTTCATTGAAGATACCTCCATGTTCTCCCCGCTTGACTCTGCTATTAATGAAGGCTTGCGAGAAGCAACCAAACAAGTGTTAACAAGTCTCACTGCACGCGAAGCAAAAGTATTGCGCATGCGCTTTGGTATCGACATGAACACAGATCATACCTTGGAGGAAGTGGGCAAACAGTTTGATGTCACGCGTGAGCGTATTCGTCAAATCGAAGCAAAAGCGTTAAGGAAAATGCGCCATCCTAGTCGCGCCGAGCTCTTGCGTAGTTTCTTAGAAGAAAACGGCGAAGACAGCACTTGATTGATATTTTATTTTTAACGAGAATTCGTTACAATCTCAGGCGCAAATCGTTAGACTTTCGGGCCCATAGCTCAGTTGGTTAGAGCAGGGGACTCATAATCCCTTGGTCCTAGGTTCAAGTCCTAGTGGGCCCACCATCCGCCTTCGCTGCCCTACAGTGTTTGAGCGGCTAGAAAAACATCGACTCCTCAGGAGGATATTCAGCACTTTAGGCGGATGATCACGCCATAGCCCGCAGGGCGACGACGGACAAACTTAAATAATAAATCCCGCGGGGAATCATGACTATCTACCTGCACGTACCCAATCAAAAAGGAAATGTCACAGCCAAAGGCTACGAAGGTTGGATCGAAGCAACTGGATTAACCTTCTCTGCTGAAAGAGAGGCTCTCGCCTCCCCCGACAATACTTCAAACCGGATTTTTTCTCACATACAGGCGCACGAAATACATCTTTTCAAAGATGCCGACAGGACCTCTCCTTTTTTCTTCAGCGAAGCCTGCACTGGAAAAGCAATACCTGAAGTAACAATTGATGTTGTCACTGCCACAAATATGCCTCTCATCCAATACAAATTAGAAAATGTGTTAGTCAGTGAATATGATTTCTTTGCCATCAGCGACGATCAACCCATTGAAGCTCTTGCCTTCAATTTTACACATCTTGAAATCCGTTATTTTTCAAACGAACAAGGTCTCCCAGGACCCATCTCTGCCAAAGTACAAACAGGATCGAAGCCCAGTCATGCTGCACAATTAAAACGCCAGCTCACTAAACGTTCAGATGAGGGATTTAAGTTATTTGTGGCAACCGTCTACGGCGAAGCAGCTGGCCAAAGTGAAGCAGCATGGCAAGCCGTTGCTTCATCAATAATAAATCGCGTAAATAGTAAATATTTCCGATGCGGTGAAAAAGGACATACACTTATTTGCAGCTCAACAGATGAAGTTATCACTCAACCCAGTTGGTACGAAGCATATGGTTCGAAGAATAAAACATTTCGCATAGCTTGGCATTATTTATCAAACCAAAACACATCTAAACCACCCCACCTTGATAGAATGATTACCTTATTAAAGCCTATTTACTACGACAATAAGTTAACAACAGATGCAGATCATTACTACAGTCCCAACGCTCAGAAAAATGGACATGATAAAAACCCAGAGAAATATACCTCTGTTATTCCAGGCTGGGTACTAAGAGGGAAAAGCAGGCATGAGTTGGTCGATGTTAATATCCCAAGACTACAGGTTAACGATGATTTTCGCTTTTTAAAAAAAGTATCTCCAAGGGATAACCGATGAAACAAAAAAAAATAACAAATTTAGTCAGCTTTCTCATACTTCTTTTTATCACTTCCACCTCATTCTCTTTTGAGAAATTTCAATGGTCATGTTCAGACAATAACTGCAACCTCTACGCAATATTAAATAATGGAAAAAAAATATTGGCCTCTGAAGGCTGGACTGAGAATTACAAATCAAGAACAGCCTTTAAGCATTATAATAATGACTTAGGCGTTGCTATCCTAGGATGTGGTAATAATTGTAGTTATTCAATTTTCGTTAATTTTAAAACCGGAGAAAAAAGTAATCCACTCTATGACGTGCTGGCTATTAACCCTGCCAAAGGAATTGTTGTACTCCCAGATCGGAAAGATAAAACAGATAACACGCTTAACATCATTAGATTATTTAATAGCCATGGAAAAATAATCAAAATCGAGCGTCAATTCTATCAGGGGGCAGATATCTCTGCCGAAGTAAAATTTCTTACTGATAACAAAATTCAGCTCAACTATGACATCGATGAAGAAGGAAACTCTAAAAAGGAAATTTTTACTATTAAGTATAAAAATCTAGAGCCTGTTGACGTTTCGCTAGACTGAGCCAAAAACTGTTAATTGGCGCAGCCAGCGTGCCTACCCTGCTCGCCCTATTTAGATTCGTATAAGAGGTGTAACCATTCTGGCTATCTCTCCAACCATGTAGAGCGGCATCGATAAAACTTTATCTATATAGCTTAAGGGTTGCTGTGAAATACGCACACCAAATTTTATATTTTTTTCTTCAATAAACAATTTCAAAGATTTTAAGGTACCCGTGGTACCAGCTTTAACTTCAATAGGAATAATATTGGCCCCAACCGTTGAAACAAAATCTACTTCTGCCATGCTAGATTTTTTTTCACGCAACCAAAAATATAGGCTCCCTTCTTCAAAATGAGGCATATAGGCTAACAGCTCTTGCCCCACAAACTGCTCAGACAATACACCGCGATTTACCAAAAATATATTTTCGTTTAACAATACCTCTGATTCTAACTTACCCACACGTGTCATTAACCCTACATCAAGAAATAAAATTTTAAATTTTTTTTCATTGACCAAGCTCGCCAGAGGTAATCCACTTGCAGCAGTAGCATAAACAGAGTATATCAGTCCCGCATTTTTCAACATGTATAAAGCATCTTTAATATCGCGCGACCTCATGTCTGGGTCTACTCTAGAATACTTGAAATTTTCCCCTACTAATCCAGGAATTTTTTCAAAAAGTTTTTGCAAATATTGATATTCTGATTTTTTTGCATATTTCCCAAAATCTTGCCGATATGTGTTGAGTAATCCATTCTGAATATATTGAAACCCACTCAAATCTCGGTTATCAAAATAATATTGAAGGGTAGCGGGCATACCTCCTAGCACCATATATTCCCGCACCAATTTTAGCAAACGTTCATGAACAACTTCTTCTATAGGGATGCTTAAATCTATACTTTCTATCAATTTACGTAAAGGCGCATCCCCTCTAGCGACCAAATACTCTTTAAATGAAAGAGGCTTCAAATACAATGATTGCACTCTTCCGACAGGCATACTAAAACCAGCGTCATTGAGAGTAAATTCGAGCAGCGATCCTGCAGCAATGACGTGTTGCTGAGGTAGTTTTTCTTTAAAGTATCTCAAGGCTCGAATAGCATTAGGGCAATCCTGAATTTCGTCTAAAAATAGTAAGGTTTTTTGTGGCACAATTTTTTGTTGGGTAAGCAAAAAAATGGTATTTAAAATTTCAGTGGGCTCAAGCTTTTCAAAGCAGCGAGTCATTTCAGGTTGCAATTCAAAATTTATAGTAACAATTTTTTCAAAATGTTCTTGCCCAAATTTTTCTATAATATATGTTTTTCCTACCTGTCTCGCGCCCCTCAACAATAACGGCATTGGCATTTTTTGGTCTTTCCATCGCATTAGTTCAAACTCAATATCTCGACGCATAAACCCTCCAACCCCTCATTAAAATAGATACTTTAGCCATTTTTTGGCTAAAACACAAGGGTGTTTAAGCCATTTTTTGGCTAAAACACCAGGGTTGTTTCAGCCAATTTTTGGCTAAAATACAAATATAGTCCAACGAATGACCTGCATAATAGTCTCTTAATCCGAAAATGGTACTTTAAAGCCATCAGTCAGACAGGAGCAGAAAATAGCGAGGATATTGACTATGCCAGGCACTTCAACCCTACCGATGGATGTGGATAGTGCGCCGCTGATCATGACCCATTTTCCAGAGGCGCCAGCGCTAGAAGACTTTCTTATTAATCACCTACTCCCTTATTTAATCGAGCATGATCTGCAGAGTCTGGCCAATATGGCCCGCGTCTCGCGTGCTGGATATCGCATGGTGAATGATAGACAAGTCGTTACACGACTCTATCAAAAATATGCCTTAGAAACACCCTCAGATTTGAATTATCGTGCTTTTACTGAAGCTTTTAATCAGATACGTTTCAGTTTGCCGCCGAACAATTATTTCCCATTTAATGGGGTTCTTGTTCAATCCAACACTTTTACAAATTTTATCAATAAAACGGCACATCAAAAAATAATGACCTTATATGCGGCGGCGGTAGCAAGAAATCATGAAGAAATTCTACGTATAGCAAACAACATTACTCAAATGTATCGCTTGCAACAAAAAAAATATGATGAGACGCATCAGCAGAAGCAACGTGAAGAGCAAACAGAAAATTGGATACAGAGGTTGTTTAGTAGATCGCAGGCAATGCCCATCAAATCTTTTTTCCCCATTTTAATGATCACTCATGAAAATACACCGTTATCGCCCTTAGCCATTTTGCAAAAAGACCCGGCAGCGCAAGAGGTGTTAGATGCGGTTTTCTTAGCCTTAAGCAAAGAACCAGATTATAAAATAACACCTCTTGATCGTGTGCAGTGCAGGCAGTTTGATCGCATCACAGACGAGCAGCTTGATGATTGTTTATTTGCGGCTTTAGAATTGAAAGATGACGAAGCATTGGAGGTTCTGTTAAAGAAGTTTGATCAAGAATCAGAGCCTGGCGACATCGATTTGGTTGTACAGGGCTTAGATCATCAGTCACTGCTCTGTAGCGCAGTAATCCATAACTACAAACGGGGCATCACATCACTGCTTGAGCATGGCGCAAAAATAAATGCCTTGAATGCACAAATGAAACAAACAGCATTGCACTATGCTTGTATGGATCGCTCTTTTTGCAGTGCATTAATTCCCTATTTAATCAGCTTGGGCGCACGAGCAAATCAACCAGATTCACACGGTGACACCCCGCTACACTTTTTTGCTCGTAAAAAGGGGAAGAAAAAGTCAGCGATTATCATTCGCCAGTTGCTTGAAGCAGGGGCAGATGTAAGTGCGTTCAACCATGAGGGTAGCACACCCTTACATTTTGCTGTTGATAAAGACACATCAACAATAACTATTCGCGCATTACTTACGGCAGGGGCAGATATTGAGGCAACAGACAATAAAGGTCGAACGCCTTTCCATCGGTGTGCCATGTCTGGGAAAAGGTATGAAACGGCGGATGCCATTTCCCTCTTGCTCGACGCTGCCCGGCAGCGTGGAATCGATGTCAATCAATATGTCAACCGAACAGATCTTGATGGGCGCAATGCCTTGCATCTTGCCTGTCTGCAATTATCAAAAAAACCTCTGGCAGATTTATTGAGAGCCGGAGTTAATCTGTCACATCCTGATAATCAAGGCTTGTTGCCTTTTCACTCCATCGGTTACGCTGGAAGACACGGAGGTAAGTGGGGTAAGTTTACGTCTTATTTTTTAACGCAGTGGGTGGAAATACACCAAAGCGATATATTGCCGTTTTTGTTAGCGAATGTAGATAGCCAGGGCCGGACTATTTTACATCATGCCTGTGCAGCTTTTCCGTCAGGTGTGAGGGAAGAAATCATTGAAGCATTGCTTGCTGGGCGAGAAATAGCTTTTACTGAAACATTACTTAATGCAGAAGATAAGACGGGCAAAATTGCAATGCATCTGCTCTTGGAACACATGGTTGCTCAAGCAGCAAATGACCACTATCTAGATGGCTGTTTTACGGATTATAAATCTAGCCTTTATTTGAAAATGATTGCGGTCCTGGATACAAAGTGTAACAGTCTCTTGCATCGGTTGGCAGCACTAGGAGATCTACCTTGTTTTGAAGTTTTATATTCATCAGTACTGAGTTTGCCATTTCCCTCCGACAGTCGACTAAGCCTTTTTTGGGCGCCCAACAACGCGGGCGAGACGCCACTTCATATTGCGATTAGGGCTGGACAAACGGCCTTTGCGCTTCAATTCATGAGACGCTTTGGAAACAGTACATCTATTGCCAGTTTCAAAGCTCAACTGCACTCAAACGGTCATTCACCGCTACACCTTGCAATAGAAATGGGTGACACGGGGGTAGTGACTGCCCTAACGAGGGAATGCTTGTCTTTCCCTGAATGGGCTGAGATCAGAAACAAGGCGGGTCAAACACCTGAAGAATATTTACAAATATTAGGGGAATCACATTATAAAACGCCTGAAGTATTCCAAACATTAACAGAGAACATGGCCGCATTGCGAAGAGATCTCAATATTACAGCTATGCGCAAGCAAGAGCAGAAAGCAAAGGAGAAAAAAATACAGAATGCTTATGAGAAAATCTTCTTAGATCTACCCCAATTAAAAAATGAATTTTTGGCGTTGAAAAAACAAATTAACGATTTAAACGGCAGGTGCTATAAGAGCGCTGTGATTCCCCATCTGACTGAAATCAAATCAGACTTAGATATCCTTCTGTTTCACCTTTGCTGTGCTCAGGACTATATTAATCAGCGTACGGACGTTAACCTAAATAAACAACTAGATGAGAGCATGGCGATCCTGAATAAAATCGCAATGCCAGCGTGTAAAGAAGCAATTGATCAACACCGCGGAGCGGGCATCGTCTTGTTAAATATTGCCATCCTCCTAGCCGGTTTAATTCTGTTCTCAATAATAGCACTGGCCATCAAAATGAAATGCACACATGCCACTTCGTTTTTTATCAACCCAGAAGGGCCTACCACCACACGCATGAAAATAGAGGCAGTTAAAACGTAAGCGTCAAATAAACCCCCTCTATTAATATTTTTCAAGTGTATTATTCTTATTTTTTGTTTTAGAAACAGGGGATAAGAATGAACATCGAAGAAAACAAAGAAACGCGTTTGAAAGAAAGCGATAAAATGCGTTATTGG
>JACREE010000011.1 GCA_016218405.1 Gammaproteobacteria bacterium | reverse complement strand
GGATCCCGCTCATGAAGGATCCATCGCCGAGCAATTAGATATTGAGTACAAGGGATATCAACGATTATTAAACCTATTAAAATGTTGTGATGCAATGGTGCCAGGAACGCCTAATTGGAGCCGGTTAACACACTTTCTTGAGAACAATGCGCACTTGGGAGGGGGGGTAAGTGATACTACCCTTGCCTTACAAATGACGGCTTTAAATTCAAAAGAAGGGCTGAGTCTTTTACATCGTTATGGTGTTGAATGTGAGTACGATGGAACGATTAAAGGGAAATGCCTCACCCCCCTGCAGTATTGTGCGACAACGGGCAGTATTGACATGGCAAAACATCTAGTGAGCTTGGGCGCAGATCCTCAATATTATCTTAATCGTAAAATATTGCTCATATCCGCTTTAAAGCTTGGTAGTACGGAGATGTATTATTATTTTATAAGCATTGGTGTAAATCCAAATGAGTATGCTCCTTATGCATCAACTGGCTCTAGACTTGTGCCTCCTATTTTATGTGATTTAGTAAAAGACAATAAGTTGGATTTATTAAAGCGTTTTTTGTCGGACGGAGATATTTTGTTATCCATGGATTTAACCGCAATAAATAAACGTAACGCCTTGATCACTGCAATTCGTTATTACAATAAAATAGCTGCAAAACTGCTTCTGGCCACTATGCGGTTTCCTCTTTTTCAAAAAGAGCAGACCCAGGAGCGTGGAAATAAAACGGCACTGGATTATTTAGAAGAAGAACACGATTGGGCTGATATTAAATCCATTAGCAATTTTTTATTAAATTACACGGACATGAATAAATTTTTAATGGAAAAGATAGATCTTTGTTGTCGCATGGATCACTTTATTCCAACCATTGATGAGGACGGAAAGCCAACCATTCATTTTATCAGTGCGAGCAAAGATGTTTTAAAGAGGGTGGCGCTGCATGTTGCATTTTCATGCACAATAAAAAAAGATGATGATGGAAAATTTTATATTCGTATGGGTATAAAACGGTTATCTTCTTTATTAGGTAACAAGGATGTGGCCAATTTTTTACTTAACGAAGCCAAAGAAAGCATTTTTTGGCGTAATCGCAATCCTCTTGTAGCAGAGGCATTCCATGGCCCAGCAATACATGGCCATCTTAAAACAATCGCAAATGAGGATTTAGAATCCTATGGAATATTTCTCCATCCATCCGATCTGCCATTTTATGCTTTACTGGTGCGAGAATCATTAAGCTTAGAGACCGCCAAAATTAGTTTTGGCGGGGAAAGAAATACATCGGCTTTGTTTTTAGCAAATGCGGTAATGCACCACCCATGCTTACGAAAATTAGATTTGGTTTTTTCTGCAGAAGATTCTATTGATGGTGAATGCTTGGATCGTATTCGCAAGCTTATCTTGAGTTTACCTGCACTCAAAGTTGTGCAGTTATCGATAGGTGACATGTCGATGGATCGCCTTTTGCAGATTATTGCGTCCCATACTTTAATCAAGGATCGAGCCCTCGAAATTGTTATTGACGGGTTTGCCGGAGATATTATTTCGTTTGCTGGTTCTTTGCGTGTATTAAATGTGCACAACAGTATAAGATTGTCAACAGATCCCCTGGATCATAATGCAATTTTGGCGGCAGCAACCCTTAAGTCACAAACGCAATTCTACTCTCGAGTTCCCTATGAGGAAGGAAGACAACCTAAAAAGTTTCTACAAGCCATCAAAGAAACAGGATATTTGAGTTTGAACGGTAATTTCTCACCCGCATGTACCAACATGTGTATACAGTACGCACGCATTCATTCTTTAAAGCAAATTGATTTTGCTTTCGACAAAAATGGCCTTCAGGCTTTAGATGTTGTCGCACTCCGCAAAATTTTTGAAAAGACGGAAATTAAAAAAGTGGAGATAAGTTTTTCTGCCCACTTTTCTGTGTTACTTGGAGCATCTTCTGTAACAAAAATTGAAGAACTTGAGCTGAGCTTTTGTAAATTTAATTCAACAGAAGACATACTGCAATTAACTGAATTTTTAAAACAAGCCAAGCAACTTAAAACACTTTCTTTAACTTATGTAAAGTTTGAAGTGGATGCAAAAGAAGCATTTGAAAGCTTATGTACTGCCATTGGCGAGCATCCTCATCTTCGTTCGTTAATAGCCACTTCAATTAAATTTGCCTCAATTGCTGATAAGGATTTTTTCTGGCAATCCATGCTTAAAAGTCGTTCTTTGCAAGGTTTTTCAGATGATCAGTATGAGAAAGCAAACCCATACGGGGAGCGCTTGGCCACTGTGTGTAAACAAAATTTGGATGCAGAAGAAAGAACAGCACAAAAGATTACTTATCATGGTTTGTCCAGTGCATTTTTCTGTCGTGAGAGACGACAGGATCGCGATGTCTCAATGGGGGATGATATGCTGTTTAAAAACAATGGCCGCACAGATTTCGTTAATAGTGTAGTGGATCAAGAATTTTTTCTAGCCAGTAAGTTGTGATATTTTTTTCTGAAAAAACAGAGAGAAAAAATTGTGAATAAAAAAAATTATTTTTTGGTGAGTGTGGCCATTATTTTGATGGGCGTGGCTGTGTTTGTGCAGGCTGGGCAAGTTGAAATGACATCTGTACATAAAAAATTAGCGGCGCTTGAAGCTTCTTCGGGGGGACGGCTGGGGATATGTGCAATAAATACGACGAATAATCAGCGTATTGATTATCGCGCTGAAGAACGTTTTCAAATACAAAGTACATTCAAGGTGATGGCGGTTGCTGCCGTTTTGAAGCAGAGTATGACGGATAATAAATTGCTTCAAGAAAAAGTGAATTATACAAAACACGATTTAGTTTTTTGGTCGCCCGTCACGGAAAAGCATCTGAATGAGGGGATGACAATCGCACAGTTATGTTCAGCGGCACTGAGCTACAGTGATAATACAGCGACCAATCTTATTATGAAAAAACAGGGGGGCCCTCAAGCCGTGACGGCTTTTGCACGTTCTATCGGTGATTCTACTTTCAGGATAGACGGTTGGGAGCCGGCGTTAAATTCGAATCCTGCTGATGCACGTGATTCTTCTACGCCTGCCGCAATGAAAGAGAGTTTGCAAAAATTAGCTTTTGGCAAAATTTTAGGGCCATCACAGCGAGAATTATTCATTGCATGGATGAAGGCTAATACAACGGGTGATACTCGAATTCGGGCGGGGGTGCCAAAAGGATGGACGGTGGCTGATAAAACAGGGACGGGAGAATACTACGGAATAAGTAATGATATTGGCATAATCTGGCCGCCGGGTTGTGCACCACTTATTCTGGCCATTTATTCCAGACAAGATAAACCGGATGGGAAGCGTCAGGATTTACTTATTGCGTCAGCAACGCGCTTGTTGATCGATGAATTTGCGAAGAGAGAGGATGGGTGCGTGCCAGCTTAAATTTGACTAAATTAAGTTAATAACTTAAAATAGTCAGACATTTCTCTGTTTTTTGGGTAATTTGTGTACATTCCTCGTGATATGGCCTGGCAGCTTGCGAAGGCAAATGCCTGGGCTCAGGTGATGGTGGGTCCCAGGCAGTGTGGAAAAAGTACCTTGTTTTCTCAGGTGACATTGCCTGGTACCCAGGAAGTGACCTTTGATGATTTGGTGTTGAGACAGCTTGCTAATCGTGATCCGGCTTTGTTTTTACAACAATTTAATCCGCCTTTGTTGTTGGATGAAGTGCAGTATGTGCCGAATTTATTTCCAGAAATAAAAAAATTGATTGATCAGCGTAAACGAGCAACATTACATAGCGCTGTTGGTCTGCCCGAAGCTATTTATCGATTGACGGGCTCGAATCAAATCATGATGGATAAGTGTATAAAGGAAAGTTTGGCAGGCAGGGCACAATATTTTTTTCTTAATACGCTTTCTGTTCACGAAATTATGCAAGCATTGCCTGATACTTCTTTGAGTGAAATTTTATTTAAAGGAGGTTGGCCAGAGTTGTATAATAATCCGCATTTAAATGTGATTACCTACTTAAATGATTATATTCGAACTTACTTAGAAAAAGATATTGCACTGAGTGCAGGTATTGAAAAAATGCAAGCGTTTCAATTGGTTTTGCAGTTGTTAGCGGCGCGCACAGGGCAGTTGGGTGACTATACGGAAATTGCAAAAGTAGCGGGTATTCAATCTGTCACGGTTAAGGAATGGGTGGGGTTGTTAACGCGAGCAGATTTAATTTACAGACTTCCTCCGTTTTTTAATAATTTAAATAAACGGCTTATAAAAACGCCAAAATGGTATTTTTTAGATACGGGTATTGCTACACGCTTGCAAGGTTGGTCTGAAGAAAAACCTCTCTTGCATAGTCCGCAAGCAGGTGCGTTGTTTGAAACGCTTGTGTTAGCTGAAATTGTGAAATTTATTCGTAATACGGGAAAGTCTTGGCAATTATATTTATGGCGAACAAAAGAAAAAGAAGAAATTGATTTTCTCATCGAAACTGAACATAACTGTTTTTATGCGTTTGATGCCAAGCTTGGTTTGTTAGGTTCACCAGAGAAAGTGACGTTTCCTTCTGGTTTCAAAAAACAATTTAATCCTCAGCACCCATTGCATCTTGTGACCTTTGGTCAGCAACGTTTAAAAACGAGTAATGAGTGTATGAGCTTACCTCTTGTGGAGTTGTTTGATTTTTTGAATCAGCTTTGAATATGAAAAGCTGATTAAGTCATCACGTTATTTTGGATTGCTTCGTTCCACTCGCAAGGCATTGTTGCGTGGATCTTAACAAAAATCCAATGTTCCAATGATTCCAACCTGTCAGGTTGGAATCATACAGAATATTGCGGCATTCCGAGCAACGACATTTTATTTAACAAATTTACCTTTGTAATAATTTCGTTCTT
>JACREE010000003.1 GCA_016218405.1 Gammaproteobacteria bacterium | reverse complement strand
TTAAATTTCATTTTTTAAAACAACGAGAATTACATCTTAATTTGAGGGTTTGGTGGTCTAGACAAGGGGTCCACTATATTCGTCACTATCCTTAACCATCTTTCACCTGAACAATGCAGGGCTGTTTGTGAAACCTGTCAAGATCGCTTACCTTCGATCATTAAAACAGCGCGGGATTTCGCCAATATCCTTAGATGCCTTTCACCTGAACAAGGCGCCATCGTCTGTGAAACAATCAAAGATCGCTTACCTCAATTAATACGAACAGACAAAGACATCAAGATGATTCATACAAGATGTTCTCTTGAAAATATCTCTGTAATAACCCATCATCACTTTCTGGCTAGCTTAGACGCGTATATAACTCGAGTGGAAGGGTATGGCAAAAATAATTTTTCATGTGGCTTTTGGCATCATAAAATATCAGGGGGGTTAAGCCGAGAAGTCAATTATGAACTTGCAAAAAAAATCAGAGAAACGATGATGACACAAAGCTCCTATACGGGAGACATCGACACACTCTTAAGTCCGAAAAATCTCAAGGACATGCGAGACGAAATCGTGAGAACCCTGAAAACAAGCGATCTGTTTTTTAATAAAAACTACGTAGACCGTGGCATGAACAGCGACACCTTAACAAAAGCCTTTCATCTTGTTAGAACACCCGAATCTCGTCAAACTTCACCTGGCAACAGGCGTCGTTAGCGGTTAATTTTCTGAACTGAATCCACAAAAATGAATTAATTTTCTTTATAATTTTTCAAATAAGAAAGTATTTTTTCTTCGCATTGCGGATTTTCCACCTCAATGACATGCAAAGCAGGCCAACGGCGCAACCAAGTCAGTTGGCGTTTTGCAAGTTGTCGCGTTGCGATAATCGCACGCTCAACCATTTGATCATAAGTCAGTTCACCTGATAAATACTGCCAGGCTTGTTTATAACCAACTGACTTAATCGCAGATAATTGCAAATGAAGATCACCACGCTGATACAACTTTTCTACTTCATCTAAAAATCCCAGCTTAAGCATATGCTCAAAGCGCTGTGCAATACGGCCAGGCAAGGCAGCACGATCAGGAATTAAACCTATGTTTATCATCTGGTAAGGCAACGCACGATTGACTTGTTGCTGCCACCAATAACTCATCGTCTTTCCTGTCACAAAGTAAACTTCCAAGGCACGTATAATACGCTGCGGATCATGAGAATGAATACGCTTTGCCGCATCTTCATCTATACACGCTAATTCTTTATGTAAATTCTCTACCCCTTCATGAATCAGTCGCTGCATCAATTTTTTTCTTACTTCTTCATCTTTATCGGGCAAATCTGCTAGCCCCTGCTGTAAAGCACGGTAGTAGAGCATCGTCCCGCCCACCAACAAAGGAATCCGCCCTTGTTTCAAACTAGATTCAATTAACTTCATCACATCAACACAAAAATTACCCGCTGAATAATTTTCATGGGGATCACATATGTCAATGAGATAATGAGGGATCGCTGCCCGCGTCCTCGCGTCGGGCTTTGCCGTACCGATATCCAAACCACGGTACACCATCACTGAATCCACACTGATGATATCCAGCGGGAGTCGCCTATACAGTGATAAGGCTAAATCTGTCTTTCCTGAACAGGTAGGCCCCATCAGACAAATGACTGTCTCAGGCTTTAGCATGAAAACCTCGAACGAAAACGAATATAATATTCGTTAATTGAGTCCAACCCAGCATTATAAGGCATTTTTTGCCAAACCCCTCATAAGGTATTATCCTACGAACCCCTGATCGCGAAGATCTTGCAAAAACTTACCAATATACGTTAAGCTTACCCGGTCGCTCTTTAAGGGCAAACACTTGGCCTTTTGGGCACTTAAGTGGATTGTTTAACTCATTTGGACGAGGCATTACTATGGATACAATTGAATTAGAACCCGTTAAAACTAACTACAGCGCGCATCCGAACATGGCAGATCCTATTCAGAACCAAACATTACGCGAATGCGTTCATCGTGCATTGCAAAATTATTTTGTACAATTAGAAGGGCACCCGCCTGCTAATATTTATGAAATGGTTTTGGCTGAGGTGGAAGTCCCTTTGCTCCAAGTTATTTTGAAATACACGAAGAGCAACCAAAGCAAAGCTGCTATCTTGCTGGGCTTAAGTCGTGGCACCTTACGCAAGAAAATCAAGCAATACAGTATCGAAAGCTAATTTTTCGCACTTTCTTGTTAAGGCCGTCTCTGGCGGCCTTAACAGCATCACTTTTTTCACTTCAAAACTCATGTCCACCCCCTTAAAGGATAAGAAACCTATCTCAAGGTATAGCCGGTGGTACCATCAACGCTCATCGTCACTTGCCTGGCTTCTTAATTTTATTACCCTTAATCTCTTTGTCTTTTGGATCGTAGGTTTACCCTATTTTTCTTTTTTTCAACTACCTCCTGCCAAACTGCTGACCCATGCGGGCATCTTACTGACTCGGTTTTATTTTGTTATTTCTTATTTAGGACAGTTGGCCATACTAGCCCTCTTGCCCCTCAGCCTCTTTCTTACCCCTTTTGTGATAGGCTTCCCCAAACGAGGCAAATTGCTCCGTCTGCTGGCAGCCACACTCGCAGCCTCGTTAGTGGGGCTACTCATCATCGATATGTCTCTATATCGACTCTATCATTTCCACTTTAACGGCATCGTTTTACATTTCATTCTAGGCGGAGGCTT
>JACREE010000010.1 GCA_016218405.1 Gammaproteobacteria bacterium | reverse complement strand
GTTTTTTCAAGATCACGATCGTCTCAAGATCGCCCTCAGAACGCAGCGAGAGTTCGCATCTTCAGGTAAGAGAGGTCTAGAGTTTATTCAGGTGAAGAAGCTGGCTCATCACTAGGCCCATGCGTGGGTTCAGCAGGTTTGGGGGTGACTTGCTGGCTTTCTTCCTTATTCATCAATCTATCTAACCACTCATTTCTCTGCACAGGCGGAATGCTGGTCGCCACCTCTTTTTGAGCTTGTTCGATTTGAGTCATCACCGCTCTTTCTTTATCTGCAGAAAGCAAAGGCGCACCCCCTTGTTGTTGAACAAGTTGAGAAGCTTGCTTTAACACCACCAGTTGTTCAGGCGTAGCACGATCTAATCCTTGATTCACTAACTGAGTAGCCAAGCGAGGGTTTTCTTCAAATGCCTGTTTGGCTAAATCTAATAAAACAGTCGAATAATCACTGCTCTTCCCCTCCGGGCGGCTCAACCAAGCCTTTAGCTTTTCAATGGCATCAAAAAAAACTTGTCTCATCTCTGGCATATCACTTCCTCCTCTAAAAGACGGCGTATTTAAGGATACACATAATTTTTAAGACTTGACACCATCAGGAAAAAAACTATATAAAGGAGACGCTTTTAAGGAAAATGCCGTTAACTCCCTTCGTGTTGTTTTCGCCAGCCATAAAAGGAAATGCGTAGTAATCATCAACAAGGAGCCACGCTTAAATGATGAACAAAACATTACAAGACCCCTTTCTCAATGCCTTACGCAAGGAAAAGATGCCCGTTTCTATTTACTTGGTTAACGGAATTAAGCTACAGGGTCAAATCGATTCTTTCGATCAATTTGTTATTTTGCTGAAGAATACAGTGAGCCAAATGGTGTATAAGCATGCCATTTCAACCATTGTTCCCTCCCGTAACGTTAAAATATCCGAATCAAGCGCTTCAGACGAAGTTGAACCAGAGTCTAATCTAGGCAATGCTTGATAGACCTCAAGGCGGTGAACGCGTAATTTTAGTTCATATCGACTTAGGTCACTCAGATAAAGAAAGTTTGACAGAGCTTCATGAATTAGCTGTGGGCGCAGGTGGTGTGGTTATTGCAAAACTAACCGGTGCCCGCAAGATTCCTGAAGCTAAGTTTTTTATAGGTTCAGGCAAAGCTGAAGAACTACGACAGCTTGTCCAAAGCCACTCTGCTGATCTCGTTATTTTTAATCATTCGCTTTCTCCCGGACAAGAACGTAACCTCGAACACCTCATACAATGTCGCGTACTTGACAGAACCGGACTTATTTTAGATATCTTCGCTCAACGAGCACGCACCTTTGAAGGTAAGTTGCAGGTTGAATTAGCACAACTCAATCATCTCTCAACACGCCTCATCCGCGGCTGGACTCACCTGGAACGTCAAAAGGGGGGAATTGGTTTACGTGGCCCAGGCGAAACACAACTGGAAGTCGACAGACGCCTGATCCGGCGACGCATTGAACACATCAGCCAACGACTTAAAAAATTAAGCATCCAACGCGCACAAAATCGCCGAGCCAGACAGCGTACAGAAGCGGCCACCGTTTCCTTTGTGGGCTACACTAATACGGGTAAATCCACTTTATTTAACTGCTTAACTGGCGCACAGGTTTTTGCAGAAAACCAACTCTTCGCCACATTGGACACCACCTTACGTCGCATCAATCTCACGCCTTCTGAACCCATCATTCTGGCAGACACGGTGGGTTTTATTCGTGACTTGCCCCACTCACTCATCCAAGCTTTTCGTTCTACTTTGGAAGAAACACGCTATGCGCGTTTACTTTTGCATATCATTGATGCCAGCAGCAGTACACGCGAAGAACAAATTGAACAAGTGGAGCAGGTCTTGCATGAAATTGGCGCTGATACCGTACCCATGCTGCGTATTTATAATAAAATTGATTTGATCGGCATTCAGCCTTTTCTTCAGCGTGATCCGCTCTCCGGACAAATTAAACAAATTTGGCTATCCGCTAAAACAGGCGAGGGCATTAATTTATTGCAAGAAGCATTGGTTGAAACATTAAGAGATGGTAAAGTATGCCGGACCGTATGTCTGCCTGTCTCACAGGGAAAATTGCGCGCCTACCTACATGAACGTGGTGCTGTGCAACACGAACAAATTAATTCAGCAGGTCACTGGGAGATCACCATTGAACTCTCGAAAAGCGAGTTCTTGCGTTTATTTGAAAGCAATGAAGGAAAACATCGATGACCTGGAACGAACCCGGGAAGAATGAAAAAAAAGATCCATGGACAGGTAAACCTCGCGGGGGGGACACTCCACCTGATCTTGAAGCACTCCTGAAGAAAAACCTAGAAAAACTTGCTTCTTTTTTTAAAAAAGAAGCACCAGGCACTGCCTTGCCTCCACACACCCCTCCTCACTGGATGTTTCATTCAGTTTGGTTAGGCGCACTTTTGCTGTGGGTGCTGTCCGGTTTTTTCATTGTCAATGCCGCCTCTGTGGGTGTCATATTACGCTTTGGCCAATACCACTCAACGGTTGATCCTGGCTTACACTGGATTCCTCGCTTCATTGATACCGCGAACATTATTAATGAACAAAAAATCAATTCTTATTTTTATGAAGCACAAATGCTGACAAAAGATGAAAACATCGTTTCCATTGCCATTGCGGTGCAATACCGCATTGGTGATGCAAAAGATTATTTATTTAAAGTCGTTAACCCACAAGAAAGTTTACAACAAGCCACGGCAAGCGCCTTACGTCAAGTGATCGGACACACCAACTTAGATGACGTGCTCACCTCAGGCCGAGAAAAAATTCGTCAGCAAGTTAACGAATTACTTTCAAGTATCTTGCGCTCTTACCAAACGGGCTTGCTCATCACCGACGTCACTGTACAACCCGCAAAAGCACCTGACGAAGTAAAAGAAGCCTTTGATGATGCAATTAAAGCACAAGAAGATGAACAACGTATCATTAACCAAGCACAAACCTATGCCATGCAAGTAGAACCCATTGCAAAAGGTCAGGCACAACGTCTACTCACGGATGCTCAAGCTTATAAACAACAGGCTGTATTGCATGCTCAAAGCGAAACAGCGCCTTTCTTAGCTTTACTACCTCATTATCAGCACGCGCCTAACCTTGTTAAAACACGCTTGTATTATGATGCGATGGAATCTGTATTGAGCAATAGCAGCAAAATTTTTCTTGATACTGCACCAGGCAATCAAATGATTTACTTACCTCTTGATAAACTTTCGCCTCCCTTTTCAGTGATACCCGCTACTCTGAATGCACCCAGCTCTGCCACTTCCGCGCCCACTGTTACAACGGGGGATAAACAAGCATGAGACCTCATCATAAATTAATCATTTCACTGGGCATTCTTTTCTTTATCACAGTTTTAAGTAGCTTATTTGTCATTACCCAGGGTGAACATGCTTTGCTGTTACGATTCGGTGTCATCGCAAAAGGACAAGACAAACAACCCAAAATATTTTCTCCTGGCTTACACATAAAACTTCCGCTGATTGAAACGGTTCAACGATTCGACACTCGCTTGCAAACCTTAACGATTCAATCTTCTCGTATCGTCACTGCAGAAAAAAAAGATGTGATCGTAGATTACTACGTCAAATGGCGTATTGCTGACTTAGCACGCTACTTCACACGTACAGGTGGCAATCAAAAACAAGCCATGTTACTGCTCGAACAACAACTCAATGATAATCTTCGTGCAGAATTTGGTAAGCGCACGATCACGGATGTTATTTCCGATGATCGGGTGAACATCATGTCAACACTTAACCAACAAATTAATTTAAGCGCCCAAAAACTCGGTATCGATGTGGTCGATGTACGCATCAAACGCATTGATTTACCCACCGAAGTCAGTGCCGCTGTGTTTGAGCGCATGCGCGCAGAGCGTGAACGTATTGCGGCAGAACATCGTGCACAAGGTAAAGCACAAGCAGAAGCCGTGCGTGCTTCCGCTGACGCGAATGTCACCTTGACCCTGGCCACTGCACGTGTACGTGCTGCACAATTACGCGGGGAGGGTGATGCACAAGCAAGCACCGTTTACACACAGGCCTATAGCAAAGATCCTGGTTTTTACAGTTTTTATCGCAGCATGGATGCCTATCAACATGTTTTCTCAACTAAAAATGACATCATTGTTTTACAACCACAAAGTGAATTCTTAAAATACTTTAATCGAACACAACCATAATGAGTGCTTGAACTATGGCAAAAAACGTTATTGTAATTGGCAGCCAATGGGGTGATGAAGGTAAGGGTAAAGTCGTTGATTTACTCACTGATCACGTTAAAGCCGTGGTCCGCTTCCAGGGTGGGCATAATGCAGGTCATACCCTCGTTATTAACGGTGAAAAAACTGTTTTGCGCCTTATTCCCTCCGGGATCTTACACCCCCACGTACAGTGCTTTTTAGGCAATGGCGTTGTCATTTCACCCACAGCTCTCATCGATGAAATCACACCCTTAGAAAAGAAAGGCATTTCCGTTTATTCTCAGCTACGCATCAGTGAAGCTTGCCCGCTTGTCATGCCCTATCATATTTTGTTGGATCAAGCGCGTGAAGCAGCAAAAGGAAAATCTGCTATTGGTACAACAGGACGCGGTATTGGCCCCACGTATGAAGATAAGGTAGCGCGACGCGGTTTACGTTTTGATGATTTAGCTTACCCTGATCGTTTTGCGAAAAAATTACGAGAAGTATTGGATTACCACAACTTTATGCTTAAGCATTATTATCAAGCCCCCACTTGCGATTACCAACAGGTGCTCGATGAAACACTCGCTCTGGCTCCGAAGCTAACTCCGCTGCGCACTGATGTCTCTAAAGCGCTCTTTGAGCTACGGCAGCGGGGTGACAACATCCTATTCGAAGGTGCTCAAGGTACCTTCTTAGACGTTGATCACGGCACCTACCCTTTTGTGACTTCTTCTAACACCCTCGCAGGCGCCGCTTCATTAGGAACAGGTTTTGGCCCACTCTATTTAGATTATGTATTAGGTATCTGCAAAGCGTATACCACGCGCGTGGGCTCCGGTCCCTTTCCCACAGAACAAATCAATGAAATTGGTGAATCAATTGCAAAACGGGGTAATGAATTTGGCAGTGTGACAGGACGACCACGCCGTTGTGGCTGGTTTGATGCTGTCATGATGCGTCGTGCTATTCAGCTAAACAGTATTTCAGGATTATGTATTACCAAAATGGATGTCTTAGATCACTTGCCTATCATCAAAATTGCGACGGCTTACCGCTATCAAAATCAAACTATTGAGACCCCCCCCGCTTCTTCAGAAGAACTAGCTCATTGTGAACCCATTTATGAAGAAATGCCTGGCTGGATGTGCTCTACCCACGGCTTAACTGAAAAATCACAATTACCTGCCCAAGCTGTCGCCTACCTTGACCGTCTAACCGAATTATTGGGCACCCCCATCAGCATTATTTCGACGGGGCCAGACCGTAAAGAAACAATCATCCTGGAATATCCTTTCTAGAACAAATATGTGCTATAATTGGCCAACTTTCAGGGTCTTTCGTGTCCCCTGTACGCAGGCAGCCCTTAGATTTTTATTCTGATAGCAAGAGGTAAAGATGCGTCTACGAGACAGATTGCTCAGGCTTGATAATTATCGCTGGGCTCTACTCCTAGGGTTTTTATTCGCCTTGCCTCTTCTCATTATCCTCTTGATTTTAGGCCCTATCGCAGGCGTGCTCTTGGTACCTGATTGGCTAGTTTGCCTCTTTTTTGTGCCTTCCTTTTTAGGCAGTTTTGCTGCTGCCACCAGCTACATTGGGCGCCTCGTTGACGGTTTCGCTAATTGGCGAAAACAACCCAGTACGCTTTTTTCTCGTCTCGCACACATCAAAAATATAGCAGCAGCACCCTATTCACGTTTAGAAATAAGCGGCACCTTAATAGGCGCACTTTTTGGCGTCAGCATCACGATTTCATTGGCTTTATTAGGTGCCGTGATCCCTGGCTCCAGCTTTCTACCTTATGCGCTGGCTTGTCTCATCTTTGGCTTGGCCAATATCAATACCTTTTCAGGTCTAGGCAATCGTCTCGGTGCCAGCTTAGGTGCGCTCCCCTTCTTCTTTAATCCTGCTTCCACCAACCCCTATGACAAGATGCGTCTACGTACAGAAAGAATTGTCATGTTGCTGGCTATTCTTGCTGGATTGATTATCGCGCTCTCACTTGTCTTCAGCATGGGATTCGGTTTAATTCCGATTGGTGGGCTCACCGCTTTTTTTGTGGGAGGCGGGATCCCCTTTGGGCTCTCGGGAGCGCTATTTACCTTAAGTTTTACAAGTGCACTGGTTTCCGCCACAGATTATTTTTCACGAGCAGGCTCATTTGCAAAATTACTTATCCTGAAACGCTTTTTTAAAAATAAAAAAGATAAAATTCTCGACATGGAAAACAGGCTCATGGGAAGAACGCATGAATACAGAGGCGCGCTGGTGGGTGTCTCCTTAGGCATCGCCCTGGCTATATTGGCGATCACCCTGCTCTTGCTCATGCAACCTCTCACAAGTCCCATTGCACTCCTCATGGTGTTTGTCGTAGCAACCAGTATCTTAGGGGGATTATCTTCACGTATTGGACGCTTTATTGATGGTTTAGTTGCGCGTGATACACCCGCGCTTACGCCACCAGCTTCCTCCGCATCGGATTTACCTCCTCCCGTTCCGCCCAGTGCCTCTGATATACCAACCAATATCAGTCCACTACCCGGGCTCTCATATGAACAGATTAATGATGATCACCCCCCCCCCGCGCGCCCTTCTTCTTCCTTTGGGATGATACTGGCCGCCACACAAGATCTTTCTATACCCTCTTCCATGACAACAACGAACGACAATAAAAAAAGTAATACTCCCAAACGAAAAACAGCGCCAGAAGAATTAACACAAGAACAACCAGGCAAAAAAACAAGGTATTTTTTTCGTGGCGGCTCAACTCCTCTCCCTCCGAGCCCTCACTGCTCTAGGAAGGGCTGTTTTGAGGACTTAACTCATGAGAGGGCGCCTGCCCAGAAAGTGGCGATGGGGTTTTGAGTACCAAAGAAAAACGGTATTTTCGTAACTTAACCTCCACCCTCTTCCACAGAAAGCATAGATGAAATAGAACCTTGATTATGTACTCCTCGGACTTGTGGAAGGAGGATAAAAATTAAGAAACCGATCAGACGAACCCCCAGGTTCAGCAGGCGCTGACGGTATCGTAGAAAATATCGATAACCCCGAAGAAGATAAGCGCATATCTCTTTCTCTCTCTGTCGTGACTGGAATAGGAAATGGATTTATCCCCGGAGGAAAATCCAGGTGGTTTTCGATCATGTGGTTTTTGATACTTTCCAGAAATTGAGTTAGATTTAATTCAGGCTTCGCGAAGGTTATTTCTATAATAAGTTTTTTTAAAACAGTAAGTATCCCTGCCCTGCTCTTATCTCTCGCAGATGACGCCAAAAAACTAAGTTTTGGCAATCCCTGTTTACTTTTTAAGATAATCAGTATTTCATTAGCATCAAAAAAACGTGACAAATCGGGAACATAGCTTGCTAAATCCGTTAAGTGGTGCCGATCTTCCCTATCAGTACGATAACGGGCAAAACAACTTACAATCATTTCATAATTAAAACCCCGCAACATTAAACTATTGTGAGCATGCCTAAATTTATCTGCTGAAAATTTAGCCTCACAATTAAGCTTAAATAATTCTTCTATTTTATTTTTGTCATACCTTAGGAGTAACATTATCTCCAAGAATGAAAGCAAGTTTTTTATTTTTTCCCTTCCTGATTCAGATTGAGTTAAATCAAATAATTTCTGTCGTTCCATAATCTTCATAAAATAATCATGGTATTTGAAAATGCCCTCAATCAAATCCTTTCTTTCCTTTACTGAGTCTCCCGAAAGCTGAAGCACAAGATCTTGCGCATGCTCATCTGAGTAGCCTAATTCACACACTTTCCGATAGCGATCAGAAAAAGATTGAAATTTTTGTAAGCCATCTTCTTCTTTCATTAACAACGCTTCATTCTGAACGGAGTCGTTTGCGCTTCTTTTCGCAGACGATGTTGTTTCATCAAGGACTCTTTTGCTATTTAAAGGCATGGCTGACTCCCCTCCCATGTTAACCAGGCAAAAATTGTACTAAAAAAGTGGGCATTTATCCTTAAGAAAGTCTTTAAGGCAATAACTATACCCCTTGTACCTGAAGGGACTGGTTTTTGAGGAAGTATTTTTTGCAAGGTAAAATACTTTCTCGAACGAGTAATAGTCTACTCTATTGCGAGCGAGAGAAAGTTTTACCTTGCGGAAAAGACAAACTCAAAAACCAGTATCTTCAGGTACGAGGGGTATATAGGTCGCTCAACTTAAATAATACAGACACCATTTTACACACCGCTGACTATAGTGTACACTTTAATTGTATATTTTAAAGGGGGTGCTTATCATGAGCCTAAGAGTTTCAGTCGTCGAATTGCGCAACAAGATGCATGATATTTTAAAAACACTTGAGCACAATGGTTCCATTACGATCCTTTACCATGGGGAAGAAAAAGGGATTATTTACCCCATCAAGCGAGCAGTAAAACAAAAAAAAATAGATGATTTTGACTTTTTTGGTATGCACGCAGAGAAAGAAATCTCTGTTGAACAAGAAATGGAGGATTTAAGAGGTGAAAGATATTAATGTGTTGTTCGACACAGATGTATTAATTTTTCTTGAGAGAGGCAATTTCAAAGCAAAAACGTTAGTTGAAAAAACACATCACAAGGGAATTTCAACCCAAACCCAGCTTGAATTATTGCAAGGCGCACGAAGTAAAAAAGAACAGAAAAATATTACGGACTTCTTATTGGGAATGGATTTTACGATCTATCCACTCACAGAAAAGGTGGGGCATCGAGCCCTAATTTACATTGAAGAATATGCTTTAGGTCATGGGCTACGTGCTGCTGATGCTATTATCGCTGCAACAGCATCGGAAAATAATTGCGTGTTGATAGGCGCAAATCAAAAACATTATAAGGCCATTGCCAAGTTGGTATTTAAACCATTTAAACCCTAAGAACAGGCAAAATAACAGCTCACCCCTCACCCTCTGGGCCGTCATTGCGAGAACGGCCCAAGCCGGACGAAGCACCTCTTCACGCTATTAATGCCTCATCGGCACCGTACTATCTGGAATCACACGCGTCTTTTCACCATACACAACCAAGACAGGTTGATTAATTTCAAAAGGCACTTCTTGTACCTGCACAATCGAAATAGTCAGGCCTTTTTTCATTTTGATAATGTATTCAAAACCCTGTTGCTGATGAAGCCCCTTGTCGGCTGCGTTTCCAACCACTCCCCCGACCACGGCACCGCCTATGGCACCGATCAAATGAGTCGTTGAGTCACCCCCGATGGCAGAACCCGCTGCCGCACCGGCCGCCGTACCCGCTAAGCCACCTACGCCGCTGTTATTATCTACCTTGACAGCGCGCCTACCGATGACCGTACCAGACAACACTTTTCTGGCCACCCCCACCTCTGAGGATTCATAGGTGTTGGGAGACGTATTACTCGCACAACCCGCTAAAAACAGACTTAAACACAAGGTCAAAACAAAAAATATTCGATTTAAATTAATTTTCATTTTTCCACCTAAAACAATTGGTTTAACCACGCTTAGTTTGTTATTTTAACAGAAAATGAAATTTTAAATACAATTAGGACAGAGATGACTTCTCAAATCAAAAAAATTGCTGTTTTTTGCGGCGCATCCTCAGGCAATCAACCTGAATATACTGATATTGCTCGGCAATTTGCACACGCGCTCCACGATCAAAATCTTGGTCTTGTTTATGGTGGCGGTAAATTAGGTTTAATGGGCGCCATAGCCGATGAATTACTTGCATTAAAAGGGGAAGTCATCGGCGTCATGCCTGATTTTTTAGTTCAAAAAGAAATTGCCCATCCCACACTCAGCAAACTGTGCATCACCCAAACCATGCAAGAACGAAAAACACTTATTTCTGAATTATCTGATGGTTTCGTCATGTTACCCGGAGGCGTAGGTTCACTCGAAGAATTTTTTGAAATTTTTTCTGCAGGTCAACTAGGTTTGCATCAAAAACCCTGTTGTATTTTGAATATAAAAAATTATTACAATCAACTGATCGATTTTTTAAAACACGCGACACAAGAAGGTTTTTTAAAAACAGAACATCAACAAATGATGCTCATTGATGAAGAGCCCGCCGCATTGATTCATAAAATCATGGCTTATCACCCCCCCAAAGCACGCTGGTCTTAGCTTTCTTCTAGTAAAGTTTTATTCCCTAATTAGAACTTATCTTGAAACAAAGTTTATAATAGCCCCGATTTAAACACTAAATTTCTAGATTTCAAAAATATTCCATGTAAAATTGTATTTTTTAGGAGAAATTTATGCGCTGTGAACCTCATACTCAATTAAGATTTGCTGCGCTTTTAGAAAAACAGGGGTTATATCGACCACTCGACTCTGAGAGAATGGAAAAACCACCTACCCCTCGCAACAAGGCGCCAGGTGAAATCATGGAGGATGGGCTTGCATCAAAAATGGATGGACTGTCACTTGCCGAACCTGAAGAAGAGATGGACGATAACGCAGCAGATGAAAGTGTTGCTCAGCATTCGATTAAACCCTAATGATCAGATCAACACAGTAAGCAAAAGCAGCAGCTCAGCCCCACCCTCTGGGGCGTCATTGCAAAGACGCCCCAGAGGGGGTAGGGAAACAATGATGAAACTCCAGAGCTAGAGGGCAATGTGTGCATACCCCGCCTCCCCTCAGGGACGTGCTGTTGAGCATGCTGCCGCTGTTTGAGCAAGCAAGTGTGCTTGTATAATGTTCATGGCGGTCGGATTATCATGTTTTTCCATCATCACACAGGCCATGTCGTAGGCACTGCGTCCTGTCAGATCATTTTCAGTAAGATCAAGGTGGGGATAGTGTGAGAGTAAGTTTTCTAACATTTCAAAACGATTATACGCAACAGCATGGTGTAATAGGCCTTGGCCTCCTGGGGCTTTACAATTTGTGATATCCATCCCAAGATCGACAAGCTTTTTGAAAATCGCAAATGGCCTGTCCCCACTAGCAAGTACCAAAGGCAGTGGCATAGCAATCCCCCTTCGGTTCACCGTAATATTAACTTGAAAACCTGCCTTCACAAGCAGTTCAAGAAGTTCAAGGTTCGTTGTATGAAAAATTGCGTAGGTAAGCGCATCAAAACCAGCTGAATCAACAGTAAATTTTTTAAGTTGTGGCTGTGCCAATAATAACTCGCAAGAAAGTACATCTCCCTTACTTGCAGCTATCATGAGGGGGGTCATCCCGTCTTCGTTAGATATATTGACCTCTGCGCCGCGCTCAATGAGTAGCTTAAAGGTTTGATGACCTCTGGCATAAAAAATCGGACTATTTCCATACTGATTTGTGACATTAACATCGAAATATTGTAAGGCTATTTTAAGTAATGCGGGGTGTCCTGTACTAGCAGCAATATGCAAAATGCTTGTCTTAATGTCATCAAGAGCATAGGGATTAGCACCCAACTTCAATAGCTCTTCTACCATACGATAGCCAAGTGGGTCTTGAAAGAGATAATGAAGTGGCGTGAAACTTTCATCATCCACGGCATTGATATCAAATCCCGCCTTAACACAATGCTTAACCATGTCTAATTTGCCACTCTGTACCGCCAAATGCAGACTCGCAGCTGGCGTATGAGCAATGCTTGCTAGCGTCGTGCCAACCAAGTTCTCTGCTAATTTTACAGCCTGCAATGAACCGCTTGTAATCGCACAGCCCAGAATTGAAATCCCATTTGTTAATGTTAAATGAGGGTCAATTCCCAATAATTTAATCCTTTCTATTATAGCTATACCACCTGCTTCAAAAGCGCAGTGCAAGAGATTTTTACCATCAGACATCGTTGCATTTACATCGCACCCCAATGAGACAAAGAGGTCGATAGCATCGAGAAACTCACACTGTGTAGCCAAATGAAGAGGAGTTTTGCCCATTTCTCCCACTGCTTTAAGATTATTATTGCTTAGAACAAGCGCTTTTCGTAGGGCGTGAATATTCCGACTCATGATTGCGCAAGAAACAATATTAAATTTATTACCCGTTTCTTCAAGTGGGTCAATCCCAAATGATTGGGCCAATTCAATGCATTGCATCACGCCACTTCTAAAAGCGTAGTGCAATAGATTCCATCGACTACTTAGTACAGTGACAACATGGCGGAAATTAATTTCGATTTCAGACGCACTCACTAATTCAATAATTTTTTTACAAAAAAGATAGTTTCCGGCTTTAAATGCAGCGAGAAGGAGTGCTTGAAAATTTTTTAATATACTTAAATTTCCACTCCCAATAATTTTATGACATAAAAATAAATTATAGTCTACGTCATTAACTAAACATGCAAACAATAACAAGTCTTCTTCCTTAAACGTACCTAGATCAACCCCCGTATCAAAATAAGCTTGCGCTAGCTCTCTTTCTCCAGACATGAAAACAGGCTCAAAGCTTTCCATCTGCCCAATACTAATCATCTGTTTTTTAAGTTCATAAATTTGGCAAATTTTTTTATAGCAATTTATGGACTTAGAAAAACAAGCTTGAGCAAGTGCGCTTTGATCCATACCGATGTCATATAAACGCTGTAACCATGAATCACGGTCTGAAATAAGATCGCGAAACCTACGGTTCACTTGCTGCATATTAGCAAGTGAACGCTGATTTAATTTTCCAAGTATGAGCCGAGTGGTGTCATCATCGAGTGAATCGAGTGATAGGATATTTTCTTGAAGCATGTATTTATTCTCCCTAGAGGTCTATTATTTCCACTTAATATTGCACCCATAACTCGGGTGTTGATGTGGAGAAATAGGTTGAGAAGCCAACACAGCGTCCAAAGCCGCCCCTAAATCTTCGCCTGTTACAGGCAAGGTATTACCTGGTGTAGAGGCATCAAAGCGACCACGATAAACCAAGCTTAAGTTTTTATCAAAAACATAAAAATCAGGTGTACACGCTGCATGATAGGCTTTTGCTACTGCTTGTGTTTCATCGTAAAGATAAGGAAAGGTGTAGTGTTGTGCCACACCCAAATCATGCATTTTTTCAGGCGCATCATCAGGATAACGAATAACATTGTTTGAATTGATCGCAACAAACGTCACGCCTTTTTCTTGATATTTTTTGACTGTATTTAAAAATTCAGTTTGTATGTGTTTGACGTAAGGACAATGATTGCAGCTAAACACAATCACGGTGGCCAAATCAGAACGCAGTGATGAGAGTGAATTTTCTTTTCCCGTTACGGTGTCTATCAAAGTAAACTCAGGCGCTTTCGTACCCAAAGGCAACATGGTTGACGCAGTTAAAGCCATCTTATTTTTCTCCTTCTTCTTTTAACCAGGCAGCGATTTGTTTAGTAAAATAAGAAACAATAATGTCCGCACCCGCACGTTTAATAGCGATTAAACTTTCTAACGCAACTTTCTTTTCATCTATCCAACCTTTTTCAGCCGCCGCTTTAATCATGGAAAATTCACCACTCACTTGATAAGCAACCAAAGGAAATTCAGGAAAAGCTTCTTTGATTCTGTAAATCACATCCAAGTAAGCTAAAGCAGGCTTCACCATTAACATGTCTGCCCCTTCTTCAACATCCAACAAGGTTTCTTTCAGTGCTTCATTACCGTTGGCGGGATCCATTTGATAAGTTTTACGATCACCAAATTTAGGCGCGCCTTCGGCTGCTTCACGAAAAGGGCCATAGAAAGAAGAGGCGTATTTAGCGGAATAACTCAATATGGGCGTATGCACAAAACCTTTTTCATCTAAGACCGCACGAATAGCCCCCACCATACCGTCCATATTGCCACTGGGCGCAATGATGTCTGCACCGGCTTGAGCAAAACTCAAGGCTTGTTTTTGAAGTAGCAACAAGGTTTCATCATTATCCACATCCAGTTGCCCGCATTTATCATTTACCACACCGCAATGACCATGACTGGTGTATTCACAAAAACAAACGTCAGCTATCACCAGCATACTGGGCTGATGTTCTTTGATCAGTCGAATCGCTTGTTGAATAATGCCCTGCTCATGATAAGAGTCTGAGCCCAATTCATCTTTATGTTCAGGGATACCAAAAAGAAGAACTTGTTGAATACCCAAGGCATATAATGCATTTATTTCCGTGGGCAAATCAGCTAAACACCATTGTTTGTGCCCAGGCATACTGTTGATGTCACGGGTTTCATGACCATGTCTAATAAACAGCGGCAAAATAAAATCTGACAACGATAAACGGGTTTCACGCGCTAAGCGTCTTAAACTCGGTTTGGCTCGCAATCGACGAAGGCGACGCGTTGGAAATGACATGGTGTTCTCCTCTTGAATTTTCTTATAATGTATTGCTATGCGCCCTCTGCTTCCAGTTCCTCTTCTTCAAAACTATCTTCCGTGTGAATTAAGGTCATCGCTAATTCTTTCACAGATACATAATCTGTTTTACCTGATGCGAGCATCGGAAAGGCTTCCGTACAAATAATTTTTCTCGGTATGGCAATTTCTGCTATCCCTTGCGCACGCGCAAACGTCACAATCTCTTCACGCGTGGCGGATAAATAATCGGTTACCAATACAATTTGTTCGCCTTTTCGTGGGTCAGGCAGGCTCACCGTTGCAAGATGGGCCTTGGGCCAGAGTTGATTAATATAATTCTCAACAGACGCAAGTGACACCATTTCACCCGCAATTTTAGCAAACCGTTTTGCACGACCTTGTATCATGATGTAACCGTCTTCATCCATCGTGACGATATCACCAGTCTCGTACCACCCTCCTTCAGGCGGCAAAATGCCTTCTTGATCTATCTTCAAATAACCCAACATAATGTTGGGGCCAGACACAATCAATTCTTGCCCTTCTTTAATACCCGGAACGGTTTTTAAACGGTATTTTACCCCAGGCAATAAGCGACCCACTGTCCCCGGTTTATTGTGCATAGGCGTATTCATTGCTAACACAGGCGCAGTTTCTGTGATGCCATAACCTTCAAAAATACGTTTGCCAAATTTTTCAGACCAAAGCCGACGCGTTTCATCTTTTAATTTTTCAGCACCTGAAAAAACATAGCGCACACTGTAAAAATCGTAAGGATGTGCATACTTCGCATAGTTAGATAAAAAAGTATCGGTCCCAAATAATAAGGTTGAGTTTGTGTCATACACTAATTCTGGAACAATACGATAGTGTAAAGGTGAAGGGTAAAAGAAAACACGGATACCAAATAATAAAGGCAACACTAATCCAGCGGTTAATCCAAATGAATGGAAAACAGGCATGGCACTAAAAGCCGTGTCTACCGGTGTAAAATCAACCTTCACACTTAATTGAGAACAGTTCGATAAAATATTGGTATGTGATAAAACGACACCCTTAGGCACACCTTCCGAACCTGAGGTAAACAAAACAACAGCCGGTGAAGCAGGATCAAGTTTTTTTCCACGATGAACTATTTTTTCATAATAAAAACGAGGAAACTGCGAAACCAATAATCCATGTATTTTTCTGAAAAAATTAATTTTTTCACGTAAGTCTTCAAGATAAATAATTTCCGCACCTACCTCTGTGATCGCATCGATAAGATGATACAAATTACCTTTTTCAACAAATTTACGCGAAGTATAAACGCGTTTTATTTTAGCTACCTCACAGGCCGCCATAATATTTCGAGGGCCCGTTGAATAATTCAACATAGCAGGAATACGTGAAAAGGCTTGTAATCCAAAGAAAAGCACAGAAGTAGTCACCGAGTTAGGCAACAACACCCCCACATATTCACCTTTTCTCGTTTCCTTTGCTAAATATTTCCCAAGAATAAAACAACGCGTAATAATTTTTTGATAACTCAGCGGTTTTCTTTCAATATCTTCAGCAATAACATGACGTCGACCATGCGTGTTTTTGGCAGCTAATAATGACTGGAACAACGTAGCCCAAGAAGAGCGTCCTCGATACACCATTTCCGTCATGGAGTCATACAACATATTTCCCATTTTTTGCCGACGTTGACGCCCTTTATCTTCTGACGAGACAACAAATTTTTGAGGCGGAAAAATACTTAAGGTGATTTTAGGAAACCATTTAATACAAAGCTTTCCTTTTAACCTGGAAAAACGAGAATATTGCGCACCCTCGATAGCCAAAGGCAAGATCATGGCTTTTGCCCTATCCGCAATCAAAGCAGGCCCTTCGTACACTTTCATCAGGGCACCCGTGACCGTGATACGCCCTTCGGGGAAAATCGCACATTTTTTTCCTTTTCGGATAAACTCAATGAGCGACTTAGCTTGCATAGGATTGAGCGGATCCAACTGGTAGGTATCTACCATCCTCAAAAATAATTTTATCCACCATTCCTTGGCTGCATTTGTATTAATCGCAAAGGTGATTTTTTCAGGCAAAAAAGCGGCAAGCAGTGCACCATCTAAAAAAGAAGTATGGTTAGCAATGATCATGACGCGATCACCCGCCGCATAGTAATTTTCTAAGCCTTTCACTTCAACACGGTACAACAAGGTGAGCAACCAACGTACAAAAGATTTCAACAACGCATCTGGCAATAACTTACATACATAAACAGCTACAAATACATTAATAGTGGCTAGCGCAAAGAAAATATAAGAAACAGAAATGCCTGCTACGGTACTCAATAAAGTAACGGCCAAACTTGCAAACATCACCGTCGAACTCAAAGTATTATTTAAAGCAATCAATCTCGCTCGATGTGTTTCTTCGCTACGCTTTTGTAATAAGGCATACAAAGGCACCGTGTATAACCCAGCACACACTGAAATACAAAATAGATCAAAGAATACCCGCCAATGGTGAAGGTTTTTCAAAAACCCCAGGGTATCAATATAGTAAGAGGCAAGGGGTGACGCATGTCGCATTAAGAAACACAGATCAAAAATAAAAAAACTCATGCCTAACACAGCAAAAGGCACGTACGTAGCATGTATCTTTCCTTTCAATAATTTCAGTTGATTACAAAGTAAAGCACCGATCGACATACCCGTTGCAAAATCCACCAAACAAAAAGCAATGATATGCGCATTGCCGCCTAAGGTATCTTTTACATAAGTAGATAAACCTGCCAATAACACACCGCCCACCAACCAAAACCAAGCAAGCCCTAACATAATCAAATAAATATCCCAGCGCTGCTTTGCATAACGTAAAGTCTTAACAGTTTCTCGCCAAGCATTCAACGTAACATTGAGGGTACGATCGGCCGGACCTGATTTCAAAATCAGACGACTAAACATACAGCCGGCTAACGCAATAACTATCATGGATAAAGAAACGGTCACTTGATGATGCGGTAGAAAAATAAAGAGAGCACCCAACACGGAACCCACTATGATCCCAGCAAACTTGGCTACTTCAATTAAACTATTCCCTTCAATTAATTCTTTTTCATTTAAAAGATCAGGCAAAATGGCATATTTAAGCGGTGAAAAAAATGTCGTGCGCACACCCAGCAAAAAAAGTGTCGCAATCGACAGCGTCAAACTGCGTGTATATACCGTCGCCACGCCTAATAAAGCCACCCCCAGCTCCATTAATTTTATTTGACGAATTAATTTGGATCGCTCAAATTTATCTGCTAACTGCCCTGCTAAAGAAGAAAAAAGCACAAAAGGCAAAGCCAAAATAGCCGTGGCTAAAATACCCATGAGTTGAAAGCGGGCCGTTGCATGCGCCAAAGCATAATACGCAATCGTGAAAATGAGCGCACTTTTGAATAAGTTATCATTCACCACACCCAAAAATTGCGTTGCCAACAAAGGCAAAAATCGTCGAGAACCCAGTAGCTGAAGTTGATTGTTATTCATAAACCCTCAAAAGATAAAATTCAAGAAGAAACAATATCGACTAACTCGATAGGCAAAGAAGGAACATTAAATTCAAGAGGAGTCGTTACGCCATCTGAAAAATTGATGCGTTGTGATTCTAAATGCTTAAAATCCCAGTGCGTTTTATCCATGAGTTGACTTGGTTTGATACTCCCTAGCGCATGCAACATATTGCTAGGCACTTTAGGATTATCTTTGCTTAATTCGTCGATTAACTTCGCCACTTTTTTTCTCATCAAATTTTCTTGCGACCCACATAAATTGCAAGGAATAAGGGGAAATTGTTGTTCTTTGGCATAAGTTATAATATCGTTTTCTTGGCAATAGATGAGCGGGCGAATCACAATATGTTTTTTATTGTCTGTCAGTAATTTTGGCGGCATCGAACGAATTTCGCCGTTATAAAAAGCCGACATGAGGAAGGTACGAATTAAATCATCACGATGATGACCCAATGCAATTTTATTGAATCCTTGTTTTTCAGCATAAGTATATATAATTCCACGACGTAAACGTGAACATAAGGAACAATACGTTTTTCCCTCAGGCACCTTATCTTTTACGATGGAGTAGGTATCTTCTCTCAAAACTTCATAAGGAATGTGCCTTGTCTCCAACCAAGCACGCAAGGCCGTATCATTCCAACCTGGTTGAGCTTGATCTAAAGTAAAAGCAAACAGGTCAAATTTATGATTACTGCGTTTTTTTAACAAACTTAAAATCTGCAACAAAGTAAAGGAATCTTTACCACCTGATAGACAAAGCATGACGCGGTCTTTCGTGTGGATCAATCCATAATCAGCAATAGCCTTGCCCACATAATGAAGGAGTTTTCGTTCAACTTTAGAGGAAGCAGTAGACATGAGGAGGCGTTACTCGTATTTTATCAGCCGACGCTGAAGACGCTTTTGTCTCAGAACCCACAATGTCATGATAGGACCAGAAATAGCATAAGCAAACAACGTCAGAAACAACATCTGTGGTGGTGCGTACACTAACCCCACCAGAATAAGCACCACAGCCAAAATTGCCACAAAAGGCACTTTATTTTTTAAATCAAAATCCTTAAAACTACGATAGCGAACATTACTCACCATCATGGCCGAAATAAACAACACCAGCAGCATGAGGGCAATTAACATTTCCATACCCGTTAACAAATAATCGTTGGCAATCCAAATGGCCGAGGTAACCACACCGGCCCCCGCAGGACAAGGCAAGCCCTGAAAATAACGCTTATCCTCCTGACCTAACTGCGTATTAAATCGCGCCAGACGCAAGGTCACGGCCGCCGTAAAGATAAACGCGGCCAACCAACCTAACTTGCCCAATTGATACAAAGACCAGCAATAAGCCAGTAACGCAGGGGCCACACCAAAAGAGACCATGTCCGACAAACTGTCATACTGGGCACCAAAAGCCGTTTGCGTATGCGTCATCCTGGCCACACGGCCATCCAAGGAATCACTGATAGAAGCGATAAAAATAGTGATACACGCCAACTCAAATTCACCCTTCATGGCAGCTATAATCGCGTAAAATCCCGAAAATAAGCTGATGGTGGTGAATAGGTTAGGAAGTAAATAAATACCGCGGGGCCGCGCTGGCGGTGCTTCGTTATTCTCCGTCATACCCCCCCAAAAAAAACCATGATTGTCGCATACCCATCGCATACAATAAATGTCCATCATAGAAAAATAATGCTAGAATAGTCAACGTAAAATTTTAAGCCTCCCGTACGAATGGACAACCCAAAACCCAAAAAAATCATCATTGAAGGGATAACTCAAGCCGGCGATCGCTTCCGCCCGACAGACTGGGCAGAGCGCATGAGTGGTTCTTTATCCACTTTCAAAAGACATCGCATACACTACTCCCCCCTCCTCCAACCCATCGTGAAGGATGGGTATAAGTGCGTCATGCTTGACCCTGCTCTAAAAAAATCCAACCCAATTCTGTATAATTCTATTCTTGAATTTGCCCAGACCAATAACCTGAAGATATGCCAAGAATCAGAGGATAACGCGAGTACATGACCAAAAAGCTATTTATTGAAACTCACGGCTGCCAAATGAATGAGTATGACTCTTCGAGCATGGCCAATCTGCTCAAACATCGCCGCGACCTCGTCTTGACTACCGTAGCAGAAGAAGCAGACGTTATCTTGCTCAACACCTGCTCTGTGAGAGAAAAAGCCCAAGAAAAAGTATTTTCTTCCTTGGGGGTCTACCGTGAACTTAAAGAACACTCTCCCCACGTCTTAATTGGGGTGGGCGGTTGCGTGGCCAGCCAAGAAGGGGAAGATATCCTCAAACGCGCCCCTTTTGTGGATGTGGTCTTTGGGCCTCAAACCTTACACCGCCTGCCTGAGCTCCTAGAAGAAGCGCGCCAAAAACAAACTTCGGTGGTGGATGTTTCCTTCCCTGAAATCGAAAAATTTGATCGTTTGCCTGCCCCTCGTGCAGAAGGCCCCACCGCTTTCGTTTCCATCATGGAAGGTTGCAGTAAATACTGCAGTTATTGCATCGTTCCTTATACCCGTGGCAAGGAAATAAGCCGCCCTTTCGCAGATGTTATTCGGGAGATTGCCTCGTTAGCCGAGCAAGGGGTAAAAGAAGTAAATTTGCTGGGGCAAAACGTCAATGATTACCGCAACACCCAACCCAATGGGCAACCGGCTGACTTAGCACGTTTGCTTTATTACGTGGCTGCTATCCATGGTATTGAGCGCATTCGTTTTACCACCTCTCATCCCCTGGCTTTTTCTGATGCCTTAATTCAAGCTTACGCAGATTTACCTCAACTCGTTAACCACTTACACTTACCCGTGCAAAGCGGCTCTGATCGCATTTTAGGTTTGATGAAACGGGGTTACACGGCCAAAGACTACCTGGATAAAGTGACGAGCTTGAAGGCAATTCGACCTCAACTGAGTATGTCATCTGACTTTATCGTGGGTTTCCCAAGTGAAACGGATGAAGATTTTGCCTTAACCATGAAATTGATTGAAGAAGTAGGTTTTGATAACTCCTTCAGCTTTGTTTATAGTAAACGTCCAGGTACCCCTGCCGCGAAGTTGGCAGACAATGTATCTCAAGACGTTAAAAAAGCACGCTTACACATTTTGCAAAGTCGTATCATGCAAAACACCGCACGCATCAGCGATGCAATGATAGGCACCATCGAACCCGTCCTTGTCCATGCTATCTCAAAAAGAAGCACAGACGAGTTGGCGGGAAGAACGGAGAACAATCGCGTTGTTAATTTTCCTGGCCCTGCAAGTTTGATCGGACAAATGGTTCACGTTCGCATCACGCAAAGTCGAGTCAATACACTACGCGGCGAATGGGTCAACAAAAAGGAGTCACATGGAAACGACATCTGAAAAAAAACATTATGCTTTACACCTTACGCCCGAAAATAATCAGCGCTTAGCCAGCTTATGCGGCCGCGTGGATGAAAACTTAAAACAAATTGAAAAACAACTGAACGTGGTTATCCATAATCAAGCTCACCAATTTCAAATTGTTGGCATGGAAAAACAAGCTAAAATTGCAAAAGAAGTGTTATTTAAACTGTATATTGAAACGGAACAAGATACGCAAATTTCACCTCAAAAAGTACATTTGTTTATTCAAAATGCCAAACCAGAACATCAAGGTGAAGTTGATCCCACACTGATAAATGACGCGGTGTTTCAAACAAAAAATAGCTCCGTTAAACCTTATAACGCCAATCAACAACGTTACTTAAAAAACATTTTTGCACACGACTTAAGTTTCGGTATTGGCCCTGCAGGTACAGGCAAAACCTATTTAGCAGTGGCTTGCGCAGTGGCTGCACTTGAACAAGAAAAAGTAAAACGTATTTTACTCTCTCGCCCCGCAGTTGAAGCCGGTGAACGTCTTGGCTTTTTGCCCGGCGATCTTTTCCAAAAAGTTGATCCCTATTTTCGCCCCCTCTATGATGCACTTTATGAAATGCTCGGATTTGAAAAAGTCACCAAATTAATTGAGCGTCATGTTATCGAAATTGTTCCTTTGGCCTTTATGCGAGGACGCACGCTCAATGATTCATTTATTATTTTAGATGAAGCACAAAATGCAACACGCGAACAAATGAAAATGTTTTTGACGCGCGTGGGTTTTGGCTCCATCGTGGTCGTCACGGGTGATATGACACAAGTGGATTTACCCAAAGGCCAACACTCTGGACTGCGCCACGCAAAAGAAGTACTTAAAGATTTACCCGGCATCAGTTTTACACTTTTTGAAAGTAAAGACGTGGTCAGACATCCACTCATTCAAGCCATTATTCAAGCCTATGATCGCGAAGAAAACGGAGTCAGTTAAGTGCCTACCCTGCTGACCGTTCAACTGGCCTGCACTCAGACCCCTCATCCCAGCTTCGCCGAAATGCAACGCTGGGTAAGTGCAACACTCTCTCCTTCGCAAGATAAAATCAGCCTAAACATTCGCTTGGTTGATGAAACAGAAATACAGATGCTAAATAAGCAATATCGTCATAAAGATAAAGTAACAGACATTTTGTCTTTCCCTTTTATGCCACCCGAAGGCATTTCAGGGCATTTTATGGGTGACATCGTGTTATGCACAGCGAAAGTAAACCAAGATGCTGCCGAACAAAATAAACCTTATCTCGATCACTGGGCACACTTGTGTGTGCACGGTACATTGCACCTGCTTGGCTTTGATCATGAAACAGATAAAGAAGCTGAAATCATGATCAAAAAAGAAGTCGAAATACTTCACTCTCTTCATATTCCAGACCCTTGGCAACATAAGGAATCTAAACATGAGTCATCATGAACATACCTCTTCTTGGTTAGAGCGCTTAAGCCATGCTTTATTGCGCGAACCTCAAGATCGTGAACAACTCATCAATTTGTTGCACGACGCGCAAGAGCGTGATTTGCTCGATGCTTCTTCCTTAAAAATGATCGAAGGTGTGCTGCAAATTTCAGAACAACAAGTGCGAGACATCATGGTACCTCGCGCTGAAATGGTAGTGATCGAACAAGACCAATCTTTTAATGATATTTTGCCCGTTGTCATTGAATCAGGTCACTCTCGTTTTCCTGTCATTGGAGATAATCGAGATGAAATCAAAGGTTTATTACTGGCAAAAGATTTATTACCTTTTCAACTAGATAACCAATCTGGTTTTGATATTAAAAAATTATTGCGACCCGCCATGTTGATCCCTGAAAGCAAACCGCTTGACACATTGCTTCATGAATTTCGCGCCCAACATAGCCATATGGCCATCGTGGTGGATGAATATGGGTGTGTATCAGGCTTAATCACCATTGAAGATATTTTAGAAGAAATTGTGGGTGACATCGAAGATGAATATGATGAAGATGAACATGAAAACATTGCACCTAAGGGTACGCATCATTTTGTCGTTAAAGCGTTAACGCCCATTGATGAATTCAATCAATATTTCAAAACAGACTTCGATGAGAATGAGGTGGATACCATCGGAGGCATGGTCGTGCGTGCTTTTGGACGCGTGCCTAAGAAAGGAGAGATTACCACCATTCGATCGTTTAAATTCAAAATTTTACAATCGGACAACCGACGCCTTCATAGTTTAAGGGTCACCCCACCTAAAAAGAAGTAAGGGATCCAAATCAATCATTGCAAAAATTACCATAAGGAGAAATCACTCATGCTACCCCGCCCCTCTTTCGATTCTCACAGAGACACAAATGTAATTGAAAAACTCACCCGAAAAATAGCTGAACTTGAACAAAAATTACAATACCACCCCTTGAGTAGCGATCCTGAACATTTACCCACGTTGATTGACTTGACGCGCATTCATTTAGAAGCAGGCCACTATGAACAAGCAATTGAACTCAGCAAAAAAATAAAAGAAGTCATGCCAGTTACCCAGACGGATCCTGCTGTCGCGGTAGAATATTATTACATCTTAGCCACGGCTTTCCGTGAAAAACAACAATATCGTCAGGCCGCTGACTTTTACTCAAAGGGACAACGACTTTTCCTCGGCCTTAAGGTAAATGACGAAGCTCACAAAAAAATAATGATAGATTTTTTTAGGGGATACGGCATTTACCATTTATGCACAAAGGATTATAGGCTTGCTGCGGTCATGTTTAACCAAGGCCTAAGACTCAGCCCGGGCAATGACAAAGCACAGTTGGCACTCGAAAATTATTTTGCAATGGCAACCGGTTTGGCGGGTAATCATAATGTTTCATTGCGTAAATTAGATGAAGTACGCCAAAAGTGGATGCGAGTGGATCCTCAAGTCCGTGAAACCTCCATGGATTGGGCTTCACATTTGTATCATACCGCGCGCGTCAGAGAAAAACTGGCGAAAAAATTACATGACGCCGGTGGTACGCAGGAAGCGAGAGAGGAAGCTGAAAAAGCCATTCTTGATTTAAAAGAGTCAGTTCGCCTCCGAGAAAAATTGTTTGAAATAGCCTCCATTGCATCAAACTATACAAACAGCCGTGTGGCCGATCCCTTATGGTTATTAGGAAAATTATCAATCTCCATTGGGCAAAAAGAAGAAGGGGAAGCCTATTTATCTCGCGCAAAAGCGTGTTACTTAGCGATGGACCCAGACTCTGCTCAAAAGAAAGCAGGCAGGATTGAAGAAAAATGGTTATCTTCTTCACCAAAACGACACTCTATCTTTGCGGCTGCAGCGCCTGTTGAATGCGATCTACTACCGCCTGTTGAAGTTGAAGCCGCCGCATCCAGCTGCGCGCCTTAAGAATTGATAGGAAGTGAGTTAAATGCGAGATAAAGTGATCGTATCATAAGAAACGCCATTGTTATCTATTTTTAATATATTCGATAACAGCAGGTATTGTTTTTCCCATCGATAGATATAGAAAGTTCCACTATTATCGAATATTGATTTTTTCGATAATAGCGTCCTACTGCTCACGCAGAAGTCACTACCATCAGAGCTGCATCAAATGAGTTGGGCATAGTTGATTTGGGCCACATCAGTAAAAAAGAAGCAAAACTTCCACAAACAGGTGAGTGGTCTCACTGCGTTATTTATAGTAGCGCAGAACCCTGCCCCATGTGTTTAGCTGCAATTTATTGGTCTGGGATAAAGGAGATGGGCTTTTGCTGCAACACGTTACGATGCCGCCGAAAAAGGTATCGATTTTTCAGATAATATGATCTACGAAGAATTGGCCAGACCTTACGTAGATAGAAAATATATGCATGTTATTCATACCAATACGGATACTTCTTTAGATGCATTTAACTACTACAAACGCAGCGATGTTATGCGTTACGGTGCACAACCTTAAGTGAATCATTCAGGGCCTTCCTAGTATTGAGAAGGCCCTGCTTTAATGACGCCCCAGAGGGAGTTGAGCCATACCTCATCAAAGATTATATTTTCTTCCAATACTCAGCGCATCGCTCAATCGAGCGCTGTTCATCCCCCGTTCCACGTAATTTTCTTTAAATGTTGAATCTTGTGTTTTCAGTCGTTCTACCACAGCTTGCCGCATCCTTGTAAGATTTTCCTTAGTGAAAAACCAATTTAATCGATTTATATTTAGGTCTGTTTTATTTGATTCAATATAATCCCTCACTTCTTTCGCAAGTTCACCATTAACTCTTCGATTTAACCCCCGCGAAACCTTATGATGCCAAAATCCATGCGAATAATCGTGACTTTCTACATCAGCAATATAAGCCTCTAGCTTGGCGAGAAAAATGTATCGAATGATCGTATCAATAGTTTTATATTTAAGACAAGATTCAGATAGCTGCATATTTTTTACAGTCAAATGAGACAAATGATCCTTTAATTTTTCGCAAACAAGATCAGGGTTTTTAGGCGCTATACACATCACCAACTCGTAGAAATCTTTATTTGTTTTAATGAGTGTGGGCAACTGTGCTTTAAGTGCCTTGCAAACAACCTCAGCAAGAAAAACACGTTCCTCGTAAGACCCGTAGCCACTCCTCGCAATATACAAAAAATCTTTTTTTGTTTTGATGATCTTAGGCAAATAATCCATGAGCGCAGTAAAAACATGGGTACATTTTTCAAAAGTAAGAAAACAAAGAATAACAGCCAAGTCATGAACATCCGGAATTAACTCAGGCAACACCTCTTTCATGTCAACACAAAGGCTCACACATTGTTCAGGGGGCAAATACTGAAGAATCCTGTGAAACTGTTCCTTTGTTTTAATGAATGTAGGTAGATGAGTCTTCATCAAAACACCTACCTCTGTGCATTGCTCAACGGATAAATAGGAAAAAAACCTACAAAGCTCATCGGATGTGCTTATTAATTCAGGCAATTTCGATTTAACAGAAGAATAAAAAGCAATACGGTGTTCCTCAGACAAGCGAAAAACAATATAATTAAGATCCTTCGCCGTTGTAATTGCCTGGGAAACACATTCGATAAAGGCCTCAGAAAAAATCTGGCGTTTTTTGTCGAACAATCCATTAAAAACACGCAGAAAATCTTCCGGCGTCTGCACTAACTGAGAAAAATGCGCTTTGAAAACATCACAAACAAGTACACATTGTTCATCAGATAAAACCCTAATAAAGTTTAAAATATCATCCGGCTTCTTAATTAAATTAGGTAATTTTTCTTCTAAAACATAGCCTATCACCCTACATTGTTCAGGCGATAATTTGGAAATAAAATAACAAAATTTAGAAAATTCTTGAATCAAATCAAATAAATAATGGTTCAAACCATTGCAAACTATCGTAAATTTCTCAAGAGGAAAATCAGCAAGATGATCTAAAAAATAATTAACTTCATCAAGAGACCATTCATTTGATTTTGACATTACATAAGAACAAATAATCTGACCTTGTTCAGGAGGCAAAAACCCCATCATCCAAACAAAGTCCGGAGATGATAAAACTTTATCGGTTACAGATTCTCTAGCCTGTTCAAACAATTCTTTTCCTTGATCATTTGAAAAATATATAGCAATCTTACAAAAATTACTCCAAGTGTCCATCAATCCAGACAAAGAATCTTTGATAATCTCATAACAGGCTCCCCATTCTTCTCTGAGCAAAAAACAATGAACACTGATCAAATCATCTGCTGTTTTAATTAATTTAGGCAAATAATATTTTAACGCACCGAAAGCAGAATTACGTAGCCTATTCGGCAAAGAATAAAAAATCTTACCCCAATCTTTTGTTGTTTTAATTAATTCAGGTAAGCGATATTTAATAACACCAAGAATAGCCCTGCATTGTTCAGG
>JACREE010000009.1 GCA_016218405.1 Gammaproteobacteria bacterium | reverse complement strand
TATTATCTCTTCCGAAAAATGAGCATGGGTATGATACCTTGGTCACTCAACTTGACGAACTACTCAACATTATCGGCGAAAATGAAAATCATGAATTAATTGGTTTGGCTGACACCATGAGCAATTTAATTCAAGCCTATGACGAGGCGCACAGAAAAAAAACAAAGAACGCGGGGATCAATGCGCTTAGATACTTAATGGAAGAACATAACTTACATCAGTCCGACCTTCCTCAGATTGCCAGCCAAGGCGTTATGTCAGAAATATTAAATGGTAAACGCGATCTCAATTTACGACAAATTAAACTGCTTGCGCAGTATTTTTATGTTAACCCATCCACATTCATAGATTAATTACTCTATCAACATGCAAACATTCACGTAAATAAACGCGAGCATCACCCCGATTTCAACCATACCCTAAACTTTGCAGTGCGCGTTCGTCGTCAGACCAGCCGGATTTAACTTTACACCACAGCTTTAAAAATACCTTTTGCTCTAACATGGCTTCCATGTCTAATCGGGCCTCAGACCCAATTCTTTTTAAACGTTCACCCGCTTCACCGATGATAATGGCTTTTTGATTTTCTTTTTCTACCCAAATTAATGCGTAGATATGAGTGATGTTATTTTTTTCTTCGAATTTTTCAATTTCAATGGTCATGGCATAAGGCACTTCCGCCCCTGTCAAACGCATGACTTTTTCGCGAATTAATTCCGCACATAAAAACTTTATACTGCGATCTGTTACCTGATCTTCTGCATAAAAGAAGGGATTCTCAGGTAGATATTGTTTAATTTCTTGCACGAGTGATTCTAAGTTATAAACCGTTTTAGCTGACAAAGGAATCACCGCTTTGAATTGTTTGGTTTGATAAAATGCTTCGATACGCGGCAACAAACTGTCTCTGTCTTTCAAACAATCAATTTTGTTCAACACCAGAATCACAGGCACTTTAATAGAGGGGATGATTTTTTCATTAATCCATTCATCTTCCTCCGTCCATTTTGTTACATCCACCATCCACACCACGACATCCACTTCTCGCAACACACCCAGCGCTGTTTTGTTCATCATACGATTCATCGCGTAGGGTGCTTTACGATGTAATCCAGGCGTATCTACAAAAACAAGTTGATCATCACCCTGTGTGAGCACACCTGCAATGCGGTGTCTCGTTGTTTGAGGTTTGCGTGAAGTAATACTGATTTTTTGTCCGATCAATTTATTTAAGAGGGTGGATTTACCCACATTAGGACGCCCCACTAAAGCCACAAAACCACAGCGCGTTTTTTTCATGGATAGCTATTTCCTCATCGAAGTATCAATTTATCCAACATCAGCTTTGCTGCTTTCTGTTCAGCTTGACGTCGCGACATCCCCTTCCCTTCTGTTTTTAAACGCAAGGAAGGAATTTCGCAACTCACACAAAACACTTGATCATGCAATTCACCCTTAACGTGCATGACTTCATAGACAGGCAAATCTCTTTTCTTTGCTTGCAAATATTCTTGCAAAGCCGTTTTAGCATCTTTCCCTTCATTGATTAATTCAGGCTGCGTAAGACGCGCATCGTACCACTTTAAAATCAAGGCTTGGCAAGCATCAAAACCCGCATCCAAATACACAGCGCCCATCACCGCTTCCATGGCATCGGCTAAAATAGAACTTCGTCTTGAACCACCCGACTTGAGCTCGCCGGGCCCTAAACTTAAAAATTCACCCAACGATAATTCTTTCGCCAATTCAGCAAGCGTTTCTTTTCTCACAAGAGACGCGCGCAACTGACTTAACTTTCCCTCAGAGGAATGTGGGTAAAGACGATATAACGCAGCGGTGATCACCACATTTAAAATAGAATCACCTAAAAATTCTAATCGCTCATTATTATTTGTTTTCATACTACGATGTCTTAAGGCTGTTTCTAACAAAGCAGTCGATTGAAAAGAGTAACCCAATGTTGACATCAATTTGTTTACTGTTTTTTTCATTGAATTTTATAACCTATGCGGCCCCATCGTATGGTATGCAATAATCCGTCTGACAATCCATTCCAACTTAACCAAACATAAATGGCCTTACCTTTTAAATCATCCCGTGATACAAATCCCCAAAAACGACTATCAAAACTGTCATCACGATTATCCCCCATCACAAAATAGTGATCGGCAGGTACCACCACATCCACATCTCGCGCAGGTTCTTGAGGACGTTGGTAAATCAAATGGGATACACCTAATAAATCTTCTCGCTTTATATCCACGGGCCAATCATTACCATCTGATCCTTCATCCGTCGTTTGCCCCAGCCGTGTTTGCTTAGCTTCGATGCCATTAATGTAAAGTACATTATGAGAAAATCTAATATGATCATGCGGCAACCCTATGACACGCTTAATCAAATCCTTGCTCGGATCAAGGTTAGAGAATCGAAAGATCACCATGTCGCCTCTTTTAGGCAATTGGTTTTCATAGATAGTTTGATTGCTGACGGGTAAATGCAGCCCATAAATATGTTTATTTAATAAAATCAAATCCCCTATCAATAAAGTAGGTTTATCTGAACCAGAGGGAATACGATAAGGTTCATAAAAAAATGTTCTCAAAAAAAGCACCAAAAACAAAACAGGAAAAAACGAACGAGCATATTCAATCACACGCGGCATCTTTACTTTGCCCGGGATATGAACACCGCCCCACACCATGACCATACGCTGCAAACATCCTGTGTTTGATTTTAATAAGCCTTGTTTAATTAACCGTTTTTTCGATAAAAATAAACTATCCATCAACCAAACAACACCTGTTATTAAGGTGGCAAGAGTTAAAACTGTCTCAAAATTAAAATACATAAAATCCTCTTATTCCTTATCTACCTTCAAAATAGCTAGAAACGCCTCTTGTGGAATTTCCACATTTCCTACCTGCTTCATACGTTTTTTACCCGCTTTTTGTTTTTCCAATAATTTACGTTTACGACTCACGTCTCCGCCATAACATTTTGCTAATACATTTTTTCGCAATGCCTTGACGGTTTGTCTTGCAATAATATGTGCACCTATCGCCGCTTGGATGGCCACATCAAACATTTGCCTTGGGATTAATTCTCTCATTTTTTCAACCAACACACGTCCACGATAAAAAGCTTGATCGCGATGCACAATGATAGACAATGAATCGACTTTACTTGCGTTAATCAACACATCTAATCTCACTAAATCAGCCACTTGAAATCGAATAAAAGAATAATCTAATGACGCATATCCACGACTCACTGATTTCAGTCGATCAAAAAAATCCAATACCACTTCGTTCATTGGTAATTCATAGCTTAACGAAACCTGCGAACCGGTATAAAGCATTTTAGTTTGCACACCTCGTTTTTCCACGCATAAAGTGATGATGGCACCCAGGTATTCCTGCGGCACTAATATATTTGCTTGAACGATGGGTTCACGCATTTCTGCAATGAGATTCACGGCAGGCAATTTAGAGGGATTATCCACGTGTAGTACTTCACCTTGCGTGGTTAATACTTCATAAACAACTGTGGGTGCCGTCGTAATTAAATTGAGCTGGTATTCTCGTTCTAAACGCTCTTGCACAATTTCCATGTGTAATAAACCCAGGAAACCGCAACGATAACCAAACCCCAAGGCTTCAGAAGTTTCAGGTTCATAAAATAAGGCTGCATCATTCAAACGCAATTTAGCAAGCGCATCACGAAATGCTTCATAATCTTCTGCATTCACTGGAAACAAACCCGCGAACACTTGGGGTTGCGCTTTTTTAAATCCGGGCAAAGGCGCGGGCGCGGGTCGCTTAGCCAGAGTAAACGTATCCCCCACGGGTGCCCCTTCAATGTCACGAATACCTGCCACCACAAAACCCACTTCACCACAAGACAATGATTTTAAATCGTGGGGTTTGGGCGTAAAAATACCTAATTTCAATACTTCATAACTTCGCTTGGTCGACATCACCATGAGTTTGTCACCCACACTGAATTTACCTTGCTTGACACGCACCAATGACACCACCCCTAAATACGCATCAAACCAAGAATCAATGATTAAAGCTTGTAAAGGCGCATTCTCGTCCCCTTCCGGCGGGGGAATAAATTCAATGATTTTTTCAAGTACTTCTTGGATACCTATGCCATTTTTGGCACTGATACGCAAAGCACCTTCTGCAGGAATACCGATAATATTTTCAATTTCTTTGATAACTCGTTCAGGTTCAGCTTGGGGCAAATCAATTTTATTCAACACAGGCAGCACTTCAAGCCCTTGCTCAATGGCGGTGTAACACACGGCCACCGTCTGCGCTTCCACACCCTGACCTGCGTCCACCACCAATAAGGCACCCTCACATGCTGCCAAAGAGCGTGACACTTCATAAGAAAAATCCACGTGCCCTGGCGTATCAATGAAGTTTAATTGGTAGACCTGCCCATTGAGCGCTTTGTACTTGAGAGTCACACTTTGGGCTTTAATCGTGATGCCTCGCTCTCGCTCGAGATCCATGGAATCTAAAACTTGGGCTGACATTTCACGATCTGACAACCCCCCGCAAAGCTGAATAAACCGGTCAGCCAGGGTGGATTTGCCGTGATCAATATGGGCAATAATGGAGAAATTACGTATTTGCATGATAACGTCAGTTAAAACAAGAAAGAGGGATTTTAGCAAAAATTGGGTAAAACTGCTCCCTTAAATAATTGGAAAAAATTCTGGGTCGTCTGTTCGGCAATGCTTTCTAGGGAACATTGTTTTAACCGAGCCACTTCCTGGGCAACGTAATACACGTATTGCGGCTCATTGGGCTTGCCACGGTAAGGCATGGGCGCAAGATAAGGCGCATCCGTTTCGATTAAAAGACGATCCAAGGGCACATCCACTACCACGTCTCGCAGAGCTTGTGCATTTTTAAAAGTGATGATGCCTGAAAAAGAAATATAAAACCCAAGATCGATCGCACGCAAAGCCATTTCACTGGTTTCAGTAAAGCAATGCATCACACCTCCCACCTCCTGGGCCCTTTCTTCCTTCATGATCGCCAGGGTATCTTCTTGTGCTTGACGCGTATGGATAATCAAGGGTTTGTTTAACTCTCGCGCAGCACGAATATGACGACGAAAACGTTCACGTTGCGCGTCTTCTGCTCCATTCGAATGATAATAATCTAAGCCCGTTTCACCTATAGCCACGATTTCTTTCGCTTGCGCCTGTGCCACGATTTCGTTTACCTCCCACTCTCGCTCCATGGGTTCACTGGGGTGAATACCGAAACTGGCAAATATAAAAGGGTAACGTTTTGCAATGCTCAACACATCTGCTGCGTGATGAATGTCAACACACACACATAATATGCATTTCACTCCCTTTTCTTCAGCCGCTTTCAAGGCTTGATCCAAGCTGCCACCATAAGGGGTTAAATCTAATTTATCTAAATGACAATGAGAATCGACTAACACAGCACCCCCTAAGAAACAGCCAAAAACAAATTTTCTAACAACAATGTCGCATTCAAATTTAAGTGTGACTTGATGTGCTGCCTAAATAAACAGGCTTTATCGTAACAAGAAAATAAATGAGCTAAAGAAAAATGCTCACTCAGAAGAGGCAGTGATTTATTTTCAAATACAGGCAAATCAGTTTTAACACGAATTAAATCCATGACAATTAATTGAAACAAATTCAAGGTATCATCCAGTGGTTTTTCTAAACAAACGCTTGCTGCCGCCACCACAGATAACTCACCTTTCACGACTTGACTGAGGGTGTTAATCATGGCTTCACGTTCAAGTAAATAATCTGACTGCGACAAGGTTAATGCAAGTAAAGGTGCCGCTTCACTGGCTTCAAAGAAATATTGCGCACGCTCTTGGGATAACCCTTGCTCCATCAACCAAGCGAGCGCTGCTATTTTTTCAGTTCGGAGCGTCAATAACTGACATCGACTACGCAGGGTCGCCGACAACCAAGCTGCGCTATCAGTCAACAACATCAATAAGGTTTGCGCACCAGGTTCTTCTAAGGTTTTCAATAAAGCATTACCTGCTGCCGTATTGAGTGTGTGCGCCTCTTGAATGATTACCACACGGTATCCACCTTGTTGCGCAGTTTGCGACAAGGCTTCTGTCAGCTGACGTATTTGATCAATTTTAATTTGGCCATGCTCTTGGGGCGCTACATAAAAAAAATCGGCATGATGCCCACAATCAAACAAGGTACAAGCATGACAATGACCACAAGCTTTTTTCATTTTACACAGTAACCGCTTTGAAAAAGCACGGGCCAGAGACAGTTTTCCTATACCTTTATTTCCCGTTATCAACAAAGCATGCGGCAGGGCGTGCTGAGTCTGTCGTTTTAACAAATTTTGCCAGGCTTGTGTTAACCAGGGAGGGGCATCTGTCATGGCGTTTCTCTATTTACTTTGGGGACTAGGGGGTGTCGTCAATTCGCTAGCTTGAGACGTAATGCCTTGATTTTTGAGCACCGTAGCAGAGCATACGTTGTTGGTATGTGAGCAACGGAGCACAGAAAATCAAGGCATTACGCCCAAGATAGTAGAATTGAAGACACCCCCTAATGATTTTCTATAAATTCAGTTAAAACCGTATGCAGCTGCATTTGCACGGATTCGGGTGAACCACTCGCATCAATCACTCGAAAACGCGCAGAGAATTGCGCTGCTCTAGCTAAATAAGCGTCTCGCACACGTTGAAAAAAAACAACCTTTTCTGATTCAACACGATCCGCAGCTGCACGACACTGAATGCGTGACAAAGCAAGCGGCACAGGCGCATCTAATAACAAGGTTAAATCAGGCAAACAACCTTGACACACCCAAGCTTCTAATTGGGCAATCCTCTCCAGCGGAATACCTCGTCCGCCTCCTTGATAGGCATAAGAAGCATCGATGTAACGATCGCACACCACCCATTTTCCTGACGTCAAACTCGGCTTAATTCGCGCTTGAACATGCTGTGCTCGCGCGGCAAAAAGCAATAAAAATTCCGTTTCATCTGTCATCGGTTCATCATGATGAGAAGCAAAAACATGTCGAATGGCTTCTGCAATAGGCGTACCACCTGGCTCTCGTGTCATCAAAGGCGTGATCCCTTTTGCCTCTAATACATGCTGAATAAATTCCATGTGTGTGCTTTTACCCACACCTTCGATGCCTTCAAGGGTGATCAAATATCCCTGCTGCTTCATGAATTTATCCTTTCAACTGTCGCTGCGTCGCTTCTAATTCGGGCAAAGTAGGCCAATTCGGGTAATTGAAAGCCAATACATCCAAGGCTTTGCGTGCAGGTTCTGCAAGCTTCATGCGTTGGTACGCTTGAATAGAGACTTCTAGGGCATTGGGGATCACATCCGCCCCTTGATAGTGCTGCAAAATATAATTGGCACGGTTGGCTGCAGCCACATAGGCTTGCGTCTGCATATAAAATTCAGCTACACGTAATTCATGTCGCGCAAATAAATTTTTTAAATACACCATACGCTGACGTGCATCGGGTGCGTAAGGGCTATGAGGATACAATCTCAACAAATCAGAAAAAGCGGAAAAGGCTTGGCGCGCCATACCGGGATCACGCTGCGCAATATCAATGGGGAAAATGCACTGCATCCAACCTCGATCTTGATCAAATTCCGCCAACCCCTTCATGTAATAAGCGTAATCCACGGATCGACTGCGCGGATACAAGTGGATAAATCGTTCTGCTGTCGCCGCGGCGGAAGGATAATCATCATTTTTATAATACGCATAAATCAAATCAAGCTGCGCTTGTTCAGCATGAGGGCCATAAGGATACAACACATCCAAAGCCTCAAAGTGACGCACTGCATCCGCATAATTTTTCTTCGCTAACTCCACTTCACCATTTCTAAAAATTTGTTGGGAAGATTGATTTTGAAATTCAAGAAATCGATCTTCTTGCATAGAATTGCAAGCTGCCAACAAAACTGCCGCCAAATATAAACTGGGACGTATTATTTTCTTCAGTGTGAGGGCAGAAAAAAAGACGACATACCGCACTGATTTCTTCATATTTTATGTCTTAGAGGATAAAAACGGGTATCATACACCACTTATGAATACGAACGAACCCACTTCTATCCATCTACACACCACTGTCCCACCAGAATTAACGGGAACGCGTGTTGACATCGCTTTAGCCACGATTTGGCCTCAATTTTCCCGTTCGCGCTTTAAAAATTGGTTAGAACAAGGTTTTGTACGGCTTCAAGGACGCATCATTCGGGCCAAAGATAAAGTCTGCGCACAAGATACGCTAGAGGTAGATGCCCCCGCTCCCCAAAAAGAAAAATGGTCTGCACAAGCCCTTCCTCTTTCTATCTTGCATGAAGATGAAGCGCTCTTAATTATTAACAAATCGGCAGGCTGCGTCACCCATCCTGCACCGGGACATTACGATGGCACACTGGTTAACGCACTCATCCATCACGACCCTACCCTGCAACAGCTACCGCGTGCAGGTTTAATCCATCGTCTCGATAAAGATACCTCGGGTTTGTTGGTGGTAGCCAAAACATGGGAAGCCCACCATTATCTCGTGAAAGAACTGCAAGCACGTCGAATCAAACGACATTATGAAGCCATTGTAAAAGGGGTATTAACAGGTGGCGGCTGCGTGGATACTTACCTAGGGCGAGATCCTAAAGAACGCACTCGCATGGCTGTACGCCCCACAGGTTCAGGCAAACAAGCCATCACCCATTACCGTGTTATCACACGATTTACAGCCTATACCCACATTTCTGTTCAACTGGAAACAGGTCGCACACACCAAATTCGTGTTCACATGGCACATCTTCACCATCCTATTGTGGGCGATCCTCTTTACGGTTCACGACATTTACCCCAAAGAGCGAGCGAAGCCTTACAAGATGCATTAAAAAACTTCAAACGCCAAGCTCTGCACGCCAAACAACTTGGCTTTGTCCATCCATTGACACAGACATACACGGAGTGGATTGCCCCGTTGCCGGAAGATATGCAACACTTACTCACTGTCTTGCAGCATGACCCAACACGATGATTACACCCCACTGGCCGGCCCCCGCCCATGTACGCGCTTACACCACCACACGCAAGGGGGGAGTGAGTCAAGGCCCTTATGCTCAGCTCAATTTATCCTCTCAAGTAGGGGATGATCCTAACGCCGTTAACACAAATCGTCATTTACTTCGTCAGCACTTATCACTGCCCAACGATCCAATTTGGTTACACCAAGCTCACACCGTTCACGTTTTGTGTATCGATGAAAAAACATCGTCCAGTGCCGATGATCCACACGACGCGAGCTACACACAACGAAGGGCACAAGTTTGTGCTGTCCTCACGGCTGACTGCCTCCCTCTTTTACTCTGCAATAAAACGGGTACGCTCGTTGCTGCTATCCATGCGGGTTGGCGAGGTTTAGCTGCAGGGGTCATTGAACATACACTGCAACAACTCCCGGCAAAATCGGATGAATTACTTGTTTGGTTGGGACCTGCCATGGGTCCCCAAGCCTTTGAACTCGGTCCTGAGGCAAAAGAAAGTTTATTAACCCACGCCCCCGCAGGCAGCGAAGCCGCTTTTCGCCCTGCCTCTCCTGGTAAATGGTGGGGAGATATGTATGAACTGGCACGCATTCGCCTGCGCGCCCAAGGGGTTCGAGCTATTTACGGTGGCGACTACTGCACTTACACCCAGAGCGATCTTTTTTACTCCTATCGTCGAGACAAGACCACGGGTAGAATGGCAAGTTTGATTTATCTGCACTAGAGGTTTTTTGTCATGTTAAAGCGCACAACAATACTATCCCTCCTCTGCCTGCTTTGTTTTAATGCCCAAGCGGCACTGCCACCTCAAACAAATAGTTTGGCGCCTATATTAAAAACGGTGCTGCCTGCGGTGGTAAACATCCATGTGATGGGTTCAGCCACTCTGCCTATCGACACGGTCAATAATGAAGAAGACAACAATGGTGCATCAGGTAATGCGCCTGAAAAAAATGCACCCCCTCTGCCCCCTGAAGCAGCGCGACGCAAATTTGAAAATCTAGGTTCAGGCGTGATTGTCGATGCAAAACATGGGTTCGTATTAACCAACGCACACGTCGTGAGTCGTGCCAAAAGCATCACGGTTACCTTAAGCGACGGTCATCGTTACAAAGCTAAACTCATTGGCTCCGATCCCGATTCAGATGTAGCCGTGATTCAAATAGAGCCTGTCAATTTAACTGAAATCCCTTTAGGTAATTCGGATACGTTGAAAGTGGGTGATTTTGTCGCCGCCATCGGCAACCCTTACGGTTTGGATCAAACAGTCACCTCGGGCATCATCAGCGCACTTCAACGCAATAATTTAGGCATTGAAGGCTACGAAAATTTCATTCAAACCGATGCAGCCATTAATCCAGGCAATTCAGGTGGCGCACTGATTGATATGCAAGGCCAACTCATTGGAATTAATACGGCCATCTTGGCACCAGAAGGCGCTAATATTGGCATCGGATTTGCCATTCCTATTAACATGGCGCGCAGTGTCATGGAACAATTGGTTCAATACGGTTCGGTTAAACGCGGCACGATGGGTGTCTTGGTACAAAACCTCAACCCTGACTTAGCCAATGCCCTCCTTTTAAACAGCACTCAAGGTGCCGTCATCAGCCAAGTCATCACCCGCTCACCTGCCGATGAAGCAGGCATTAAACCGGGCGACGTGATCATTGCTATTAACGGTAAAAAAGTGGCTGACTCGGGTGAGGTACGCAATACCGTAGGCTTGCTGCGTCTGGGGGCACGCGTCAATTTACAATTAATTCGCCGTGGCAAACCCCTGTCTGTTGCCTTAGTCACCATTGACCCCAACAAATACATTGAAAAAATGGCAGCACAAGATCCTTTCCTCTTTGGTACAGAATTGAGAAACTTTGATGAAGTCACCCCAACCCTCGGCCACCTGAAAGGTGTTCAAATTTTGGATATGACGGAAGACAGTGCCGCTTGGCGCGCTGGCTTGCGTCGCGGTGACGTTATCACTTCCATCAACAATACCCCTATTAACGGCATGTCTGAGCTTAAAAAAGCCGTGGCCAGCAGCAACAAACAATTACTGTTAAATGTTGTCAGACAAGGCGGGGCTTTATTTGTGGTTATCAAATGACAATTCCTTTGCCGTTTATCACGCCTGAAGAAGCCATCACTGCATTACGAGCAGGCGAGGTGGTGGCTATTCCCACAGAAACAGTCTATGGCTTGGCGGCTAACATCCATTCTGATCAAGCTATCAATAAGATTTTTTCTCTCAAAAACAGGCCTCACACTCATCCACTGATTATTCATATCGCTAATTTGGAAGAAATCACCCACTACGCCAAATACATTCCTCCTTATGCCAAACGTTTAATGCAAGCATTTTGGCCAGGTCCACTCACCTTTATTTTGCCTAAAACAGAACGGGTGAGTGATTTGGTCACAGGCGGACAAGAAACCGTGGCTATTCGCCTACCCGCACATCCACTCACACGTTATCTGATCAGCGCGGTGGGGCATCCCCTGGCGGCTCCTTCTGCCAATAAATTTGGTCACCTCAGCCCCACTCGCCCCGAACACGTTGAAGCTGAATTTCACTCACAAGTTCGTATTGTGGATGGAGGAATCTGCACCGTAGGCATTGAATCCACTATTGTTGATGCTACCCACCCTGAGCACTATGTTATCTTACGTGAGGGGCATATTTCTAAGGCACAATTGCACGCTATCACGCATTCTCTCGCGACGCTACGAGACACTCCCTTGATTGAACGCGCGGTGTCAGGTCGCCTCAAAAAACATTATGCACCCCGAAAAAAACTCTTTATTTTTAACAATGTGGCTGAGTTAAAAACCATCCTCACCACACATTCAAACATCTGTGTTCTGCATCTTGGCCCACCTTGTTCACAGGCCAGAATTAACATCGTGATGCCCACTGACCCCACCCAATATGCGAAAGCACTCTACCATCAGCTACGTGTCGCAGATCAATCAAACTGCGAGGTCATTGCCCTGGAAGCCCCCCCTCAAGATCCCGCCTGGCTTGCCATCCATGATCGGCTCACCAAGGCCAGTGCCCTGTAAATGCAAGTTCATTTGAGGTAAAGTACGGTCCGTTACCCCAACCCCGGACTTGATCTCATGCGACAAGTACCTTATTACCTTTTGATTGGCAATGGCCGAGTAGCGCGGCACATCCAACACTATTTTTCAGCGCTTTCTCTGCCTTTCACCTCTTGGCAACGCACCCACCCTCTCAGCGAATTACAAGAAAAAGCACAGCAAGCCAGCCATATTTTATTGTTGATCAATGATGATCAAATTGAGCCCTTCATTAAACAGCACTTGTCTGGCTTATCTCATCCCCTGCTCATTCATTTTTCGGGCAGTCTCCATAGTCCGCTGGCTTACGGCGCTCATCCTTTGATGACATTCAATACAGCGCTGTACACACTCGCACATTATCAAGCAATCCCTTTTATTATTGATGACAATGCACCCAGCATGAGCGCGCTCTTACCTGGCCTGCCGAATAACTCAGCACGTTTATCCATTGCAAACAAAGCAAAATACCATGCACTCTGCGTATTAAGCGGAAATTTGAGTTGTTTTTTATGGCAAAAATTATTTAATAGCCTTGAACATGAATTCAATATCCCCGCGTCGTTTGCTCACGCTTATTTAATGCAACAAACACACAATTTACTTTCCGATCCTCAGCAAGCCTTCACGGGCCCCATCAAGAGAAATGACCAACACACGCTAAAAAGAAACTTGGATTCGCTTAACGGTGATCCTTTTCAACTTATTTATCAGAGCTTTGTTGATTGTTATCAATGTTTACAAAAGGAGACGACAGCATGAATATTTTAGATTTTTACAAAAAAAAACAAAACAAAGAAAAAATCAGCATGATCACCTGTTACGATTACACGAGTGCGAAAATTTTATCTCAAAGCAACGTTGATTGTTTGCTCGTGGGCGACAGCGTGGCCATGACCATGCATGGCTACAAAGACACACTCTCTGCCACACTTGAGATCATGGCATTGCACACGGCGGCAGTGAGTCGAGGCGCAAGTAATAAATTTATTGTCAGCGATCTACCTTTTTTAAGTTATCGAAAATCTTTTACTAAAAATGTATCTGCAGCACAAACCTTGATCCAAGCCGGTGCACACGCGGTTAAATTAGAATGCGCCGCAGGCAATCTTCCCCTCATTCAACATTTAACCGAATCAGGCGTGCCCGTCATGGGTCACTTAGGTTTGACACCTCAATTTTTACATGCACTGGGCGGATATCACGTGCAAGGTAAAACAGTAAAAAGCGCGCAAAAAATTCAAGAAGATGCGTTTGCACTTCAAGAAGCGGGGTGTTTTTCACTGGTACTAGAATGCGTGCCTGCTCACTTAGCTGAACAAATCACACAACAACTCAGTATCCCTACTATTGGCATTGGCGCTGGACCAGGCACCGACGGACAAGTGCTCGTTTTTCAAGATTTATTGGGGCTTAATTTGGATTTTAAACCTAAATTCGTCAAATCATTTTTAAACGGATCTGACTTTTTTTCTACAGGTATTGAATCTTTCATCCATGCAATCAAAACAGGAGAATTTCCACAGCATGAACATTGTCACTCAAATTAAAGCCTGGCAAACTATTCGAAAACAATTCAACACACATAGCTTAGGATTTATTCCTACCATGGGGTGTTTGCATGAAGGCCATCTTAGTTTGGTTGATCGCGCAAAACGTGAAAATGATCGCGTGGTAGTCAGTATTTTTGTTAACCCCACACAATTCAATCAAGAACAAGATTTTTTATCTTATCCAAATACACTTGAACAAGACACACAACTACTGATCGAAAGACACGTGGATTATTTATTTTTACCTCAAGCCAGTGAACTTTACTCGGATCATTATTCCATTAAAATCAGCGAAGAAACCTTGAGCGCAGAATTAGAAGGGGCGCATCGTCCTGGCCATTTTACGGGTATGCTGACGGTTGTATTGAAACTTTTAAATTTGATACAAGCACATCGCGCTTATTTTGGCGAAAAAGATTATCAACAATTATTACTCGTCAAAAAAATGGTGGAAGCACTTTTTATCCCCACAGACATCATGGCTTGCGACACCTGTCGGGCAAAAAACGGTCTTGCATTGAGTTCACGCAACACACGTCTTTCACCCGAACAACAACAACACGCCGCTCATTTATTTCGTTTACTGAACAGCGAACTTGATATTAATACCCTACAGGCGCAATTATTGGAACTGGGTTTTAAGATTGATTACGTCGAAGAAAAATGGCAACGTCGCTTAGCCGCTGTTTGGTTAGACGGAGTACGATTGATTGATAATACAAAAATACGATAAGCGCATAAGGAATCCGCTATGTTTCTCTGTTTAGATGTAGGCAATACTCATATTCTAGGTGGCATCTTCAAAGAAGATAAAATCATTTTGCGTTTTCGGCATGCCACACAACTCATTGGCACCTCTGATCAATTTGGTATTTTTTTAATTACTTTTTTACAAACTCATCATATTTTACCTCATGAAATAACAACCATTTCATTATGTTCCGTGGTACCCAGTTGTGACTACACACTCAAACACGCACTCTCTCGTTATTTCCCCTCGCCACTTTTTATATTGCAAGCAGGTGTTAAGACAGGCTTAAACATTAAATATAAAAATCCAAATGAAGTCGGGACCGATCGCATTGCAAATGCCATCGGTGCCATTCATGCCTTTCCCAATAAAAATATCATTATTATCGACATGGGCACGGCCACCACCTTCTGCGCAATCAACAAACAAAAAGATTATTTGGGCGGAACCATTTTGGCAGGCATGCGTTTGTGTATGGAATCATTAAAAGCAAACACCGCTAAATTAGCAGAAGTCGATATTATTGAAGCACCGTCTGTCATGGGTCGCACCACGAAAGAAAGCATCCAAGCCGGCCTTTATTACAGCCAACTGGGTGCGCTTCGAGAAATCATCCGCGAACTCAAAGACACGGTATTCAAACAAGAACCCTGTGTCGTCATTGGTACAGGCGGATTTTCACAGTTATTTAAAGACAAAAAAGTATTTGATTTAATTATGCCCGATTTGGTGTTGCAGGGATTGTTTATTGCGGGCACACAAAATACCTTGATTTAACATAACAGAGCTACGCGATACTTGAAGTTATATTACTAAGTAATATAATTTCAAGTATTTTCATTATTTAAAAACAATAAATCAACGGTTTCTATCCGGCATAGTTAGAAACGTAAACGGCCCCCATTATCAGAAAGATTAATTCTTAGAAAACCTATGTTACACTCTCAGGAGACGAAGGATCGTCAGAAACTTAATCAACTAGGGAGCTGTTTTATGATGATGCAATCACCCTTTCACCCTCACCACACCACATTCAAAAATCATTGGGGCGCTTTTTTAGGCTTCGGCATTATTCTCTTCCTCATCGGCCTGGTGGCCATTGGCGCCTCTGCTCAAACAACCCTCATCACCGTGGTGGTGTTAGGTGTTTTTCTCCTCAGCGCAGGCTTGCTCATGATGGTAGACGCTTTCACTTTTTGGTGGCGAAAGTGGCAAGGCTTTTTCCTGCACCTCATCATGGGTTTATTGTATTTTGCAGTGGGTCTGTCTCTCATCACAAACCCCGTGCTGAGCTCCATTTCCATCACACTGCTCTTGGGTATTTTTTACCTTATTATCGGCTTGTTTCGCGGCATTTATGCCTTATCCATACGCACTCCTCGATGGGGATGGAATTTTTTAAACGGCCTGATTTCCCTGCTGCTTGGTGTATTAATCTTAGCCGCATGGCCTGCCTCTAGCTTATTTATCATCGGTTTATTTGTCGGCATCGATTTAATTTTTTCAGGCCTGACTTATATCATGGCTGCATTGGGCGCACGTAGCTTGAACCTATAGGAAACTCACCATGATTTTACTTTGGGCTATTTTATTTCTTGTTTTTGCCATTATCTTGGGCATTCTCGCCTTTGGTGGCATCGCCATTGCCATTTCATTTTTCACAAAAGTATTATTTGCACTTTCTTTTGTTTGTTTTTTAGTTGCACTCATACTGATCATCATTGAAAAAGCACAAAAACGAGAACAGAAACAGGGGTGAAATAGTGTTACCGAATACACCCGGCGGAATCAGCACCTTCCTCTCCCGTCCGTGGGAGAGGATATCCGCAAGACGCTTGTTTTATTTATTTGTATTCAGCTTTACCCTAAGCGCCTGCCAACTCGGCCCCGACTTCCACACGCCTGAACTTCCTTTAAGCAAAACTTACACATCCACTGCATTGCCTCATACCACCGTCGCCACACTCAAAGCAAAACAAGCGGGCGAAGCACAAACCTTCGAACCCGCCACCGACATCCCTCAGGATTGGTGGACTTTATACCGTTCACCCGAACTCAATCGTTTAATTTGTCGTGGCATTAAAAACAGTCCCACCTTGGCTGCGGCAAAAGCGACCTTGCGACAAGCCGAAGAAACCTTGAATGCACAAATTGGTCGCTCACTTTACCCTTCCGTCACTGGACAATTTTCAGGAACACGACAAAATTTCGTTCCAGACACCCTGGGCTTATCCGGCATCAGCACCAATTTCAATCTTTACAACACAGCCGTGAATGTTTCTTATCCTTTGGATGTATTTGGGGGTCAACACCGTTTAGTTGAAAGTGTCCGTGCACAAACCGAACGCCAGTACGATGAAACTGTCGCAGCCTATGTCACATTAACCGCCAATATTGTCACCACAGCCATCATGAATGCATCCCTGCGTGCACAAATTACTGCAACGCATTCCCTCATTCATGCAGAAGAAGAAAATTTAGTGATCATGCAAAAACAATTTGCTTTAGGCGGCGTTTCAGGCACGGATGTATTGACACAACAAACTCAAGTGGCTCAAACACGCGCCCTGCTGCCTCCCCTAGAAAAAAATCTCACCTTATCTTACGATGCTTTATCCGTATTAGTAGGCAGCTTTCCTGCGAACAGCGATTTACCTCAGCTCACGCTCAATGAATTACACTTACCCAAAAAATTACCGGTCAGTTTACCTTCTTATTTAGTCAAGCAACGCCCTGACATACGTGCAGCAGAAGCCACGCTCCATCAAGCTTGCGCACAAGTCGGCGTAGCTACTGCTAATTTGTACCCACAAATCACCCTGACCGCCAGTTACGGTTGGTTTTCTCCTTCTACTCAAGATTTATTTAGCTCAAGTTATAAAAGTTGGAATTATGCAGGTCAAATTACACAAGCTATTTTTAATGGCGGTGCCCTACGCGCACAAAAACGCGCCGCTGTCGCTGCACTGGAAGCCGCTGAAGCACAATACAAAAAAACTGTGTTACAAGCTTTTCAAAATGTGGCAGATACACTGCGCGCCATTGAAACAGATGCACAAGCCTTACAAGCACAACAACTCGCGGAAACGGCTGCGCAGGAGACACTCAAGATTGTGCAAAAACAATATCATCTCGGTGGTGCAAATTACCTTGCTGTTTTAACTGCTGAACAACAATACCAACAAACACGCATTAAAGTGATACAAGCATCCGCTGCGCGCTATGCAGACACAGCCGCATTATTTCAAGCATTAGGTGGAGGTTGGTGGCATGAAGCAACACAAAAGTGAATTAAAAAAACGAATGCTGATCATGCTGTTAATCATGGGCGCATTACTCGGCTCACTGTTAATTTATCACCTCATTCGTGCCTGGGGTATGAAACATTATTTTGCATCGATGGCTTCTCCCATCGTCACAGTTTCTGCCATGCCTGTGACTTACAGTGAATGGCAATTTCAACTCAAAGCCGTTGCGAATTTGCGTGCAGTACGTGGCGTCAATGTGACACCCGAATTAGCAGGCATGATCAAAACCATTGATTTTGCACCGGGTGCCGTCGTTAAAAAAGGCGACTTACTTCTCAAACTCAATACAGATCCTGAAACCGCACAACTTCAAGCCTTACAAGCTTCATCTGATTTAGCTAAAGTTACTTACACACGCGACAAAGCACAATACTTCATCCATGCTGTCAGCAAAGCCACGCTCGATAGCGATGAAGCCAACTACAAAAATGCAACCGCACAAGTTGCCAAACAACACGCTGTCATCGAACAAAAAACAGTGCGCGCACCCTTTGATGGCCGATTAGGTATTTGTTTAGTAAACCCAGGACAATTCCTCAATCCAGGCGACAAAATCACTTCACTTGAAGCCTTAGCACCCATCTATGCAGATTTTTCTCTGCCCCAACAAGCACTCCTGCAAATACAAACAGGGCAAACCGTTTCACTTTCAGTTGACACCTACCCTCAACGTACATTCACAGGCACTCTCACCACGCTGGATTCTGCTGTGGATAATTCAACACGCAATATTCAAGTCGAAGCCACTTTCGCTAACCATGATGAAGTCTTGATCCCAGGCATGTTTGCTTCTGTGACGATTAATGCAGGCAACCCTCAACGTTATTTAACGCTGCCCCAAACGGCAGTGAGCTTTAATCCTTATGGCGAAATCATTTATGTGCTCACGCCCGAATCACCTCCCGAAAAGAAAAAGAAAAAATCTAAAAAAGAAAAAGTAGAAACGGTTTACATTGCTAATCAACACTTTGTTAACACAGGTGAAGTACGAGGCGATCAAGTCGCTATTTTGGCTGGTTTAAAAGAAGGTGATTTAGTTGTCACCAGCGGTCAACTGAAATTGAAAAATAAAAGTCGGGTGGTCATCAATAATCAGATTGTCCCGGATAATCAATCCAACCCACCCTCTCCTATTGATGAGTAATGATCTATGCACTTCACTGATTTATTTATCAAACGCCCTGTACTCGCCACCACATTAAGTTTATTAGTCTTTGTCTTGGGTTTGCGTTCCATCGGTTTATTGCCCGTTTTACAATATCCCTTCACACAAAATGCCATCGTCACGGTTTCCACCACGTACACGGGCGCTGATCCCGCCACTGTAGCCGGCTTTCTCACCACCCCCCTTGAAAACTCCATCGCACAAGCCAATGGCATTGATTATCTCACATCAAGCAGCACGCAAGGCACCAGCACTATCACAGCTAATTTACGACTCAACTATGATCCCAATAAAGCACTCACTGAAATTAATACCAAAGTAAATGCGGTGTTAAATCAACTGCCTGCTAATTCACAACTGCCTACCATTTCAGTGGCCATCGGTGAAACCATCGACTCCATGTACCTCGGATTTTACAGCCATCTTTTACCCTCTAATAAAATCACTGATTATCTTGTTCGCGTGGTACAACCTAAATTACAAGCAATCAGCGGTGTTCAATTAGCTGAAATTTTAGGTGGACGACAATTCGCTTTGCGTGCATGGCTGGATCCCATCAAATTAGCTGCGTATGGTTTAAGTTCTGCAGACGTCAGCATGGCACTGGCTGCAAATGATTTAACATCTGCGGTCGGTCGCACAGATGGCAACATGTTTACGGTCAGTTTAACCGCAAACACAGGACTCAAAACTGTCGAACAATTTCGAAACATGGTTGTGAGCGCCAAAGGTAATACACTCATTCGTTTAGGCGATGTTGCACAAGTATCATTAGGTTCACAAAATTACGACAGCAGTGTCCAGTTTGATGGAAAATCAGCTGTTTACATCGGCATCAAAGTGGCACCCGGTGCTAATTTATTAACGGTCATCGATAATGTAAAAAAAATATTTCCTACCCTACAAGAACAACTTCCTGAAGGCTTGGAGGGCAAAATTGTCTATGACTCCACTGTTTATGTTCACAGTTCCATTCATGAAGTCATCCGCTCCCTGGGCGAAGCTTTCATCATCGTCACACTCGTTGTCTTTTTATTTTTAGGATCACTGCGCGCATTGGCGATCCCCACTGTCGCCATTCCTCTGTCATTAATTGGCACCTTTTTCATTATGCTCGCCTGTGGTTACTCAATTAATTTACTGACCTTACTCGCACTCGTACTCGCCATTGGTTTAGTGGTGGATGATGCCATCATCGTGGTTGAAAATATTTATCGTCACATGGAATCAGGTCAGCCGAGACTACAAGCCGCTTTGTTAGGCGCACGCGAATTAGCTGGCCCCATCATCGCCATTTCCATTGTGTTGATCGCCGTTTATCTTCCTATTGGATTTATGGGAGGATTAACAGGCGCGCTTTTCACTGAATTTGCTTTTACGCTAGCGGGGGCTGTCGCCATTTCTGCGCTCGTGGCCCTCACTTTATCCCCCATGATGTGCTATCAATTTTTAAAAGTCAGCACCGTGCACAACAACAATCGATTCATGAAATTTGTGGATGAAGTATTTGAAAAATTACGTGAACGTTACGAAAAAATGTTACATAGCTCTCTTGATTATCTATCTGTCACAGGTGTTTTTGCTCTCATCGTTTTAGTCAGCATTTATTTTTTATATATTTCATCCAAAGCAGAACTCGCTCCCCAAGAAGATCAAGGCATCATCTTGACGCAAATGACCACGGCACCCAATGCCACGCTGCACCAAACTGAAATGTTTGGCAAACAATTAAATAGTATTTTGATGAGTTTTCCTGAAACAGCACACACATTTCAAATAAATGGCTATAACGGTTTAAACACCAGTATGGCGGGCATGGTACTTAGCCCTTGGGAAAGTCGGACACGTACCAGCAATCAAATCCAACCCCAGCTTCAAGACAAACTCAATCAAATCGCAGGAGCAAGAATAGCCGCCTTTCAAAATCCTTCCTTACCAGGTGGCGGAAGTGGTTTACCGATTCAATTCGTTATCAACACCACAGAGCCATTTAGTGAACTCGATCAAGTCATGAAAAACTTCCTGGAAAAAGCCAGACAAAGCGGCTTATTCATTTATCTCGACTCTGATCTCAAAATAGATAAAGCACAAACCAGCCTTGAAATTGATCGCGATAAAGCAGCCGAACTTGGCTTAACCATGCAAAACATCGGCAACGTACTGGCTGCAGCCCTCAGCCAAGGTTACATCAATTACTTTGATTATGCAGGCCGTTCTTATCAAGTGATTCCTCAAATGCAACGCGCAGATCGCTTTACTGTTCGCGACATCCCAAACTACTATCTAACCACCGCTGCTGGCAACACCATTCCTCTCTCTACAATTGTGAAATTACAAACAAAAACGGTGCCTGAATCTTTAAATCATTTTCAACAGTTAAACTCTAGCACTTTATCAGGTGTACCTATGCCTGGCGTGAGCATGGGAGATGCACTGAAAAAATTACACGAAATTGCTAATGACTTGCTCCCTGAGGGTTACAGCATTGATTATGGCGGACAATCCAGACAATACATGCAAGAAGGCAGCGCTTTGCTCATCACTTTTTTCTTTGCACTTATTATTATTTATTTATCACTCGCTGCACAATTTGAAAGTTTTCGCGATCCTTTTATCGTACTCATCAGCGTACCCATGTCCATTTGTGGCGCGCTGCTATTTGTGAATTTAGGATTCGGGGGCGCCAGCTTAAATATTTACACAGAAGTAGGTTTGGTGACTTTGATTGGCTTAATCAGCAAGCATGGCATTTTGATCGTGCAATTTGCAAACGATCAACAACGCGAAGGAAAAAACAAACGCGAAGCGGTACAAGCCGCCGCGGGCATTCGTCTACGCCCCATCCTCATGACCACTGCCGCCATGGTGTTAGGCGTGATTCCCCTCATCAAAGCCACGGGCGCGGGGGCTGTCAGCCGATTTAATATTGGTTTGGTCATCGCAACCGGTATTTCCATCGGCACCCTCTTCACCCTCTTCGTTGTACCCGCCATGTACCTCTTCCTTGCCCAGGATCATTCACAGCACCGTGATCAGGGCCAAGCTTGACAACATTCAATTATTAGCGCGACAATAAACCCATATTAATATATGGTTATTTGTATGGGCAATCAAAGGATGAAAGAAACAACGTTTGAATGGGATTCAAAAAAAAACCAGTTAAACATCAAAAAACATGGGGTAGACTTTTATGACGCACAACAGGCTTTCTTAGATAAAAGGCGTATTATTGCAGAAGATCTCGAACATAGCTGTGATGAAAAACGTTATTTTTGTTTTGGTAAAGTATCTAATTGTGTCATGACGGTTCGTTTTACGTGGCGCAACAATACGATCAGAATCATAGGTGCAGGTTATTGGAGAAAAGGGAGGAAAATATATGATGAAGAACAAACGTAAAAAATTGTCAAATGAACCCATAGGCAGAGTTAAAATCGTCAAAGATTTTTTACCTCCACCAGAAAAACTTTTGCTTAATCCTAAACCGGTCAAAATCACCATTACATTGAGCCAGAACAGCATAGACTTTTTCAAACAAATTGCACACAAGGAGCATATCCCATATCAAAAACTCATACGGGCACTTTTAGACCGGTACACATCACAATATAGTCATCACAGATAACTATTTAAATTAACCGACGCCCACTCAAAGTTTCTAAAATCCTCAACGGCGACAGCTGTTCGTTCAACATAGCCGTCACGGGCAAATAAAAAGTTTGTTCTAACAAAAATTGTCCTGACAATACGGCATGTGATACGCAATCTGTTTGCACTATCCACGTAGAACCCGCAGGAAACGCTATCTCCCTTTTTTTTATTTCTTTTTGATACACCTTATCCGCCTTCATGCGATCATGAATTTGCAACATCATGTGATCATAAGGCGTTCTGATACTTTTCGTGATCCCCAAACATTTTAAAAATTTACCTGGAAAAAGAGGCCGCTTTACACGTGGTAAAAATCGCTTTGCCACCGCCTCAAAAGATTCACCTGCTCGCCACACACGCGGATGCCCCTGCGGATGAATATTTGAAAAAACACGCAAAATTCGCCGCCCCTGAACAGGATTCGCAGGAAATGCATCCACATGCAAACGTGAGTCATCTTTTTTATACGATTTACTTTTTCGCCCATACACCTCAACAGGACGGTAACTGGTTCGCCCCACCTGTAATGCCGACACATACTCAGGCAACATCGTATGAACCAAATCACAAGCATACTCATTAAAACGATGCATCATCGTCAATAACTTATGCTTCATGGCATCATCGACACACATACCCCGCAGAGTATGATCATGACAGTTGTAACTGACATTCTTCGCTTTTCCATCATTACAAGCGGCTGACAAAAGATCCTGCTCATTTTCTTTCAATACAAACGCTAAATTCGGAAAAAATACGATACCCTCTTGCTCTAAACACGTGGTTGCTTGTCGTTGCCATGCGGGTGATACTTGTTCATCGCCTAGTCTTAAATCAAATTCATTTAAAATGTTCATGTTTTTTCCTGTTTTAATTGGCACATCACAGATTAGACCTCTTGCAGTAACCTATCTGTTACCCCTGCTTTTATTACTGCTACCACACTTGGTTTGGGCCGACACAGGGGGGTTGGACGCAGACAAAGATGCTCAACTAGCCAAAAAATCACAAAACCCTATTTCAAAAACAATCAATCTACCCTTTGAATACGAGCACAACCTACAATACGGTCCTTTTCATCGCCCTGAATATGAATTACGCGCTAAACCTATCACATTATTCACGCTAAATAAAAACTGGGATCTTTATTTACGGACCATTATTCCTCTCATGAATGTCCCCAGCACCACGATGCCCAATGTTTATAACGCGGGACCCGGTGACATTAATCCCAACTTTTATTTTTCACCCACCCCTGTGTCTGATTTTCACTGGGGCCTAGGTCCAGGTTTTATGATCCCCACCGCCACCAACCCCAACTTAGGCGCGGGGAAATGGAGCATAGGCCCCGCTGCCGTGGTAGTTTACAGCCCCCGACAATGGGTTATAGGTTTCTTAGCGAGCAACCTCTGGTCTGTGGGCGGCGTCAAAAGCAGACCCAGCTACAATCAACTTTCTTTTCAATATTTCATTAACTACAACTTCAAACACGGCTGGTATTTAGCGACATCGTCCACCAACCTTGCTAACTGGGGTGAAAACTCGAGCAACCGCTGGACCGTCCCCCTCGGGGGCGGCATAGGACGCGCATTTCACATAGGGAAACAAGGCTTCGACTGCTCTTTTCAAACCTACTACAACATCAAACGCCCACACACGGGCAATGAAGTCTGGTCACTTCAACTGTCCTTTTCCTTACTCTTTCCGCAGTAATCGCAACACGGGAGGTCAAGCCCAAGCCCTGACACCCCAGCAAACATGAAAAAAACGTCATTTATTACGTTAATTACTTGCAAATAACGTCAATATGGACGTTATTTGCTTGCAAATAACGCCATACTGGACGATAATTACTTGCAAATAACGTCAATATGCTGGAAATTACAATCATGAAACGACTAATTTTACAGAATCTCATCACATGGAAGTACAAAAAAAACCGCAAACCTCTTATTATCAAAGGTGTCCGACAGACGGGTAAAACTTTCATTTTAAAAAAATTTGGAGAAAGCCATTTCCCCACTTACCATTATGTTAATTTTGAAAATAATCATAAATTTGCTAATTTATTTAAAGAAAATTTTGACCCAAAACGTATCGTGAACGATTTGAGTTTTATACTAGACAAACCCATCGACATCAAAAATGACTTACTCCTCTTTGATGAAATACAAGCATGCCCAGCGGCACTGACTAGCCTTAAATATTTTTCTGAACAACTCCCTGAGCTTGCACTTTGTTGCGCAGGTTCTTTACTGGGATTACACCTAGGAGAAAGTTCATTTCCTGTAGGAAAGGTAGATTTTTTTCATATGAAGCCGATGTGCTTTGTTGAATTTCTTGAGGCAACCGGCGATCACAAATCTTTAGATATTTTAAATCAATGCGTTCAAACCACTTCTATTCCTAATATTGTCCATGAGCATCTATGGCAACAACTCAAGATTTATTTCGTCACAGGTGGTCTACCTGAAGTTGTACAAACCTACGTGGATAATCAAAAAGACCTATACACTGCGTTTACACTTGTACGACAAAAGCAAAATGAAATTATTTATGGTTATTATTCTGACATCGCAAAACATTCCGGCAAAGTGAATGCCATGCATATTGACAGGGTTTGGCGCGCCATTCCAACTCAACTAGCACAATCACAAAATGGAACAGCAAAACGGTTTCAGTTTAAGGAAATAATACCTGGAGCTGATCGTTATAATCGCTTAGCCAATGTGATTGATTGGCTATTAGCTGCCGAACTCATCATTAAAATCCCTATCATTGAACATGCAGAGTTACCCTTAACAGCTTACACAAAAGAAAGTCATTTCAAGTTATATTTATTTGATGTAGGCATTCTTGGTGCATTATCTGATTTACCACCAAAATCTATTCTTGATTATGAATACGGAACCTACAAAGGCTACTTTGCTGAAAATTTTGTTGCTTCAGAATTCATGGCAAACGATATTTTAAATTTGAAAAGCTGGCAACAAAATCGGGCTGAAATTGAATTTTTATACCTTCTTGAAGATCAAATTATCCCTATCGAAGTTAAATCAGGCTGGATAACACGCAGTCAAAGCCTTAAAAACTATACCGAAAAATACCATCCCACCTTCCGAGTCACCTTCAGCGCGAAACCACTTTATATCGATCTGAAAAATCATGGCTGCCATTACCCGCTCTACATGGTCCACTGGTTTCCATTAAAAGTGACCCAGCGCCTTTGATCCTTTTTGTACTATACTGAACATCATGGCAGCATAAGCTAGTGTCGGAGGGAGTATGCCAGGATTGACTGAAGCAACACCAAAAGAGCAGGCAGAAGAAGAAGCGCGGCAAGAGAGGCTGCGGGGGGCACTTAAACTTTACTATGACTATCTAGGCAGTCTGCCCGTTCTAGGATACAAAGATCCTGCGAGAGAACAACTAAAAGAAGCCGTAGGAAGTTTAGTCGCACTTGCTGAAAAAGGGGGGAATATCCCTTCGCGTGAAATTTTACAACACATGACTTCCCATGATAAAACAACAAACAAAAACTACCTCATCAATGAAACAACCCCGCTTTTAAGCCATCTGGAACTCGTATCCAACGAACATCCCACCTCACTCGGGAAAAAAATTGGGTTCGGCTTTCTTCTTGCTCTAGGGGTGATATTCTCGCTCCCCTTTTTGCTGATTCCCGTCATTATCTACTGCCATTTTTTAAAAAAAGAAACAGGGTCTTACCTGCCCACCCACCTCTTCAAAACCCCCGAAGAGCGTTTATTAAGCACCGTGAAAAGCATTCAAAAAGAAGTGGATCAAGAAAAAAAGAACACAAACAGGGATGCAGTGCGTGTACGCATTGCAGTTGATACCGACAGTGACGAGGACAGTAGCGAAAAAGCGCTGCGCCTAGAACAAAAACAAAAACCACAATCACAACCAGCAAGACAAACAGCTGGGGAACCCGCAGAAGAAACAAAAACAAAGCTTCAAACACTTCTAGACCAACACCTTACATGCGTCCATGGTACTTCCATCCAGACACAGTCCTGGAACATAAGCCAACAAGGCGAGAAAGTCGCACCTCATATTGCACTCATCACTTCAACAAAAAATGAAACTGCGCTTACAGAATTACTGAAGCAATCAAAAGTAAACGCAATCAAGACGATAGAGAAGCAGGGCACTCTCACTGTCATTCTCTCTCTTCAAGAGGCCAAATCTCTATTGGCTGCTCTTGCAACACAGACTCCCCCTCAACAACGCCCTCCCAGCCCAAGCAGCACCCCAAGCCAATCGCCAACGCCTCGATCACCCTCTCCCTAATTAATCTCACCAGGGGCTATTAACATTTCCCTAAGCTGAAATTTTACATGATTAAAGAAAAACCGAAGACCTGAAATGGGTTTTTCAAAAAATCGACTACACTGTACATAATAAGCTCTCAAAGTGGGGGCATCCGAAACAGGAGGAGATATGCCACTCAATCCAGCAATGAAAACAGAAGATAAAGAAGCACTTCAGAAGCTTCTTGCTTCACACGCTAACACTGGGCAACACAGCGTTATTGCAATAGGAGAGAAAGCAGATACGACAAATCAGAATTCAACTCACGTTCTTCTGGGCACCTCAATAAAGGCTCTACCTGGGCTTACAAAGCTACTGGGTGAGTCAGGGGTAACGGTAACGCAAAACAACATAAAGCAGATGGAACTCGTGAATAGAGCAATAATTTCAATTCCCGCTCAAGATGCCCAACGCTTATTAACTACCCTTCAACAACGCTTCGCGCCGTCGCCCAATCCAAACCCATCATCGCCAACGCCTCCTCCCCGATCATGCTCTCCCTAATCTCGCCAGGGGCTGTTAATTAAACCTAAACGCTACGCCCAACACAGGCCCAAATATTCGCATCTGCCAATCAAATTCATTTAAGCCCTGTCCCGTGCTGTATTTTTGATACAAATCATGGTACCCCAAATAAACTGTGGCATAAGAAGCCGGGTGATAACCGACTAACCCCGTTAATTCATAGCTGGTGTCAGTGCTCATATTTGTCCCCCCCACATTTCCACCCAACACAAGCGACCAGCGTGGATTAATCAAATAACTGAAGCGCACACCGATTAAGGGGTCCGTCCAACTTTGGTTTTCACTCGCGCTCACCGAACCCACTGTCACTTTTGTGTCATTCAAGGTATAACGCGCACCCACATAAGGTTCGATATCAAGGCGATTTGACTCGCGAGAAGTACCCCAGGCTTTAGAAAACACCTTATAAGATACTCCCGCTGAAAAAAGACCGAATTTATTACGCTCACTGACATCTAAACCGTCCATCGTCTCTTTATTTTCTAAAACAGCATAAAGACTATTCAAAAAAATACCTAACCTATCATCGTAATAAGCATCCAACCAAAGCATGCCCGCCCCATTTAACTGCCGCAAAATATCACTAAAGGATTGCGACACATCCACGGTTTGATTCGCGATTTTGGTACGTCCATTCATGTTCAAAGCCCACATATAAGGTGTCACGTCAAACCGCCAAGACGAGGCAGCCTTCTCACAGACATTCGGCTGGAAAAAGGGGGGGGGAGAACCCGTTACTTCAGCTGTCGAACTCGGGCAAGTTTTCGCTTCAATCACCCCACTCATCACCATCATTATCAATAGGACTTTCGCACAGAATTTAAAGCTTTGAGACAAAAAAATCGGAAAATAACGCATTTAAAATCCCTTTTAGTTAATTTTGTTAATCGGTATTTAATCTAAAAAAGGTATGATTTAGCAAGTGCAAGAGACATTAATAGGGACAAACCCATGCTCAATCAACTCCCAGCCGAACTATTGCTGGCTATTTTTTCCCACTTACTACCTGAAGAATTGGGAAGCCTTGCACGCACATCCAGACAATTTAGAAATCTACTCCAAGACAATATTTTCTGGAAAACAAAATTCAAACAACACTTTCCTGACGACATTGACTTTCTCAACAATCTTAACAAAACCTCTTACTCAAGTACCTCTCTCACTTATTGGCATAAAACATTTTGCAACTACTACCGTGCCGAGTACCCGCGCCACATCTCCGCTGAAAATAAAATCTGTTTTTCATTGGTCAAAGAAGGTAAAAATACCGTCATTATCGAAGGGTTAAGAACAGGCAGATTTACCCCCGTACAACTCTTTATAATGCGCGATCAAGCGAATATTTCACCCCTGGGCTGGACCTTAAAAAAGGCAACCAAGCCCTTTTGAACGAAATTTACAAGTACATCACAGAAAACGACCATTCAGATTCAAACATACCACTTTTGGATTGGGCGGTATTTTGTCATCAACCCGAAGCAAGCCTTGCAGCACTCAATCCTGAGAATATATCCCCTCTTTGTATCGCCACGCGAGCCAGCCAACTCACACTGGTTCAACATTTTTTATTAGAACACCCCGAGACGGATATCAACACAATCAAAGATCCCCAAGGAAATAGCTTACTTTCCTTAGCCACACAAGCACAATGTCCTGACCTCGTCACTCTTTTCTTAGAGCGAGGCATCGATGTTCATGCACCCAATTTCATCGGCGACACCGCGCTGCATTATGCTGCCATCAAGCCCAATCCCACCCTAAACTTGCTTGTACAAGCTCATGCCAATATTGATGCTAGCAGCAACGATGGCTCCACCCCCCTCCACTTTGCAGCAGAAACGGGTAATTTAGACGGTATTATGTTTTTGTTATCAAGCGGGGCTTCTGTCGATCCAATAACCCATCTCCGTCACACCCCACTTCACCTTGCCGCCTATTTTAATCAACCGTTAGCTGTACGGACATTAATTGTAAGGGGAGGAGCCGATATCCATGCTGTGAATATCGAGGGATTCAGTGCAGTCCATCTCGCCGCTGTAAAGGGACATGATAAAGTGATTGAATACCTATGGCGGCACGGCGCAAAAATTGATACGTTTAATCGTCACGGCGCCGCACCGATTCACACTGCCGTCTACGCGAATCATCGCTCAACACTCCTGTTTTTTTTACAAAAAGGTATCCCCTTCGATACACCGAGAGCAGACGGCTTCACCCCACTCATGATTGCCCTTGAGAAAAATTACACTGAGCTCGCTCGTTTCTTATTAAAACAAGACGCCAACGTCATGGCTCAAAGTAACGAGGGTCTTTCTTGTATTCATCTTGCTGTCCTGAGCGGCAAACAAGACATGATACTGGAACTATTGCAAAGAGGCGCACCCGTTGACACCCCTAAAAGAGAGGGTGTCACACCCCTTATGCTTGCGCTTGAACAACACCCCGAAACCGCCTGGCTCTTGTTAGCACATGGCGCCTCTCACCGCACCCAAAGCCAAGACGGTCGTTCTTGCCTCCATTCCGCCGCCTTCGGAGGCAATTGCTCGCTTATCACCTACCTGTTAGAAAAAAACTTATCTGTCCATACTCAGGATCACGAAGAAAGAACACCACTCCATTTTGCGGCAACAACAGGCAAAATTGACGCGATCAACCTTTTATTGGCTAACGGGGCCACACTGGATGCGCGAGATATCCATGGAGACCCCCCTCTTTCCTTCACCTTACAAGAAAATCATTTGATGGCCGCTCGCCTCTTATTAGAGAAAGGGGCCGATGCAAATCTCATCAACAAGCAAAATAAATCTCTTCTTGAAATAACCATTGAATTAGATCAAGGAAAGCTGTTTGCCCTCTTAATAGAGTTCAAGGCCACCGTCACAGAAAAAGTTAGGCAACTCCCCCGATTCAACTCGTTCCTGACAAAATTACAAACCGGCTTTCTTAATACGTTAAGAAAGCAACTTGAGCGTCCTACTACGACCAAACAAGACATCCTTGGCCTATATGATGAACTTTCTTGCAAAACATCGCATTACATCCATCTTCTCAAAAATCCTCCTTTAAGAGTGGGCCTCTTTCAAGCACCCAACCCCACTCCCGCGGCAGAAATAGCCCTCAATTTATTGAAAGAAGCCTACGATAACTGCCCCGCTGATTCGGAAATTGACCCGTTAGTTGAAGAAAGATTTCTCCGAGCTTCGGGTGCAAGAAATTTTCATCTCTGACAAACATACCCCCCCACGCGCCCCTTCTTAGAAAAAACAATTTGCCAGAGTTGCATATAACGGGCACGGAAAGCACCGGCGGAAGAAAGCAAATAATAATTCCACATACGAAAAAAACGATCGCCACCTGTTTTTTCTAATTTTTTCCAATTTGAATTAAAATTGTCGTGCCACGCCATCAACGTTTTATCATAATCGGCACCAAAGTTATGCCAATCTTCCATCACAAAAAGTTTTTCTGTCGCGCGACCAATATGGGTAATATAAGGCAATACCCCATTGGGAAAAATATACTTATCTATCCATTCATTGGTTGATGCTTCCACCACATTATCTCCAATGGTGTGCAGCAAAAACAAACCTTCATCCACCAAACAACGGTGCACGGTTTCCATATAAACAGGGTAATTAAGATGTCCCACATGCTCGAACATCCCCAACGAAACCACACGATCAAATTGCCCGGTTAAATCACGATAATCTTGCAAACGAATTTCGATGGGCAACCCCGCACAATTTTTTTGTGCATACGCATATTGTTGTTCGGATATGGTCACCCCCACCACGCTCACCCCATAATTTTCAGCTGCATATTTTGCTAAGGCACCCCAACCACAGCCAATGTCCAGCAAGCGCATACCCGGCTCTAGCATGAGCTTTTCGCAGGTCAATTTTAATTTATTTAATTGTGCTTGCTCTAAGTTTTTTGCTTCTTTCCAATAACCACAGGTATACACCAAACGACTATCTAACATCGCAACAAATAAATCATTACCCAAATCATAATGTTTTTTCCCGACGTCCCATGCGCGTTGTTTAGTTTGACGATTTAGCACCGTCAACAAAGCCAACTTTAACAAAAGCATCGTATTTTTTCTTAATCTCGCGCCCAAATCAGCGCGTATCACACGAAAAAACAATTGATCTAACGCCGCACAATCCCACCAACCATCCATGTAGGATTCACCTGCGCCCAATGCGCCTTTTTTTAAAATACGTGCATACGTTTCTTCATTATGCACCTGAATATCCCAAGGACGAGCACCATCCACACACACATCCACGCTGTTTAACAACTCACTCACGATTGTTTTCGACGTCCCTGTCATGGTATTACCCCTCAAACAAGCAATGCTCTAATTGAATTTTGTCTTGAAAAAATAATTTAGCCGATTGAGAAAATGAATCCGTATAATCAGACACATAAAAATGAACTTCACCTTGTTTTTTCTGTTCATTTTTTATATTTTTTTCTAACAATAATTGCATTAGTCTATTTGCCACTAAAACAGATCCATCGATCACCTCTACTTTATTTTTATAAAATTGAGAAATTTGATCTTTAATCAAGGGATAATGTGTACACGCCAACACTAAAGCCTGGATATTTTCTAAAACCGGATCATGCAAATATTCTTCAATCACTGACTGAGTAATTTTATTATGACAATACCCCTCTTCTATCATGGGCGCTAACAAGGGCGTGGCAAGTGACTTCAAATGAATCGTTTGATTTAAGGCATACAATTTATTTTCGTACACACGCGAAGAAACCGTTTGACGTGTCCCAATCAAACCGATGTTTGCATGGGTATAATGCGCAGCAAGAACCGTTACAACGGGATCAATCACATCCAACACTTGCGCTTGCTCACCCACATAATCCTTTATTAAATCATAGGCCGCCGTAGACGCAGAATTACACGCAATTAAAATAACTTTGCAGTGTTTTTTCAAAAGAAAATCACAAATTTTTATTGCATATGATTGAATCGTAGGAACAGACTTATCACCATAAGGCAAATGCAAGGTATCCCCAAAATACACGATATCTTCATGAGGCAAACACGTTCTCACCGCATGCGCCACCGTCAACCCGCCTACACCACTATCAAAAATACCAATAGGCTGATGCGATATCATCATACGCACCCCCTACTGTTCAAAGTAGCGTTCTACATCTAACGCCGCCATACACCCACTGCCCGCCGATGTCACCGCTTGACGATACACATGATCCGCCACATCCCCCGCCGCAAATACCCCCGGCACACTGGTTGCAGTGGCATTCCCTTCTGCGCCACTGCGCACTTTAATATACCCTTCCCTCATGTCTAACTGATCAATAAAAATGCTGGTATTAGGCTGATGACCAATGGCAATAAACACCCCTTGCAAGGCAATTTCTTGACGTTCTTTGGTTTGATTATTGATAATGCGCATACCCGTCACACCTGATTTATCCCCCAATACTTCTTCTAATTCTGAAAATAACGCCAAGGTCATTTTACCTTCTTTCACCCGCGCCATGAGACGATCCACCATGATCTTTTCTGCACGAAATTTATCGCGACGGTGAACCAAGGTCACATGCGCCGCAATGTTCGCCAAATAAAGCGCCTCTTCTACCGCAGTATTTCCTCCCCCTATCACTGCCACTTGTTGACCCCGATAAAAAAAGCCATCGCAGGTCGCACAACCTGATACGCCTTTGCCCATAAATGCTTTTTCAGAAGGTAGCCCTAAATACTTAGCCGATGCACCCGTTGCAATAATCAGTGCATCACAGGTATACGTCGTGCTCTGCCCCTCCAGCACAAAGGGCCTGGTTTTTAAATCTGTACGCTGAATATGATCCACGATGATAATTGTTTTAAATCGTTCAGCATGCGCTTGCATACGCTGCATCAATACCGGCCCCAATAAACCTTCTACATCCCCTGGCCAATTATCCACCTCCGTCGTTGTCATCAATTGCCCACCCTGCTCCATCCCTGTGATTAAAACAGGCTGCAAATTAGCGCGCGCGGCATACACTGCAGCTGAATACCCAGCCGGCCCTGAACCCAGAATAATTAAACGGTGATGTTGGATAGATGACATATTATTTCCTATATTTGTATTGAAGACATGCGATGTAAGTTTACACGATAAACGGCTACAATAACGCTTTGCTCGCGAAGAGGGAACTTTCCATTGAAACAAGCCACACCTAAAAACACATCCTCTCCTTCTCTCTTTAATAACCAACGCTTGCGCGAGGGTTTGTTTATTTTAAGTTGCGCTGTTTCCTTGTTTTTATTTCTCGCCCTCCTTACCTATCACCAGACTGATCCAGGTTGGTCTCATGTCAGCGCCAATGACACAGCCCTCAATGCAGGCGGGCAAGTAGGGGCTTGGTTTGCCGATATCTTGCTCTATTTATTTGGCTACCCCGCTTATATTTTTCCCTTAGGCATCGCCTATAACGGATGGGCGCGCTTTCACCAATCTCCACCTGAAAAACTCAAATCCACGCCTTGGCATTGGCTCGGATTCGTGCTTGCTCTTTTCGCCGGCTGCGGCTTAGTCAGCTTGCATTACACCCTCACCTCACCTCACCTTCCTTATAAATCAGGCGGTATTGTGGGCGTATTAACCGGCCTTGATTTAGCGCAAGTATTAAATAACTGGGGTACCACACTTTTATTACTCGCGCTGTTTCTAAGTGGCATTACTTTTTTCACCGGTTTATCCTGGCTCAATGCACTCGACAACTTAGGCAAGTACACGCTGGTTTTTTTACGCTGGCTTCCCCGCTTGTTTCACTCACACTCATCCGCACACACTGCTTTCCCTTCTCCCCAACCAGAACGCATCACCCCGCTTTTTTCAGACACTGCCGCCAAAGCCAGTTTGCGCAAAGAACCCCTCTTGACTAAACCACCACTCAAACCGATCGCCGCACCCGATACACCCAAAGAAAAAATTAAAATCGCCAAAATAGAAAAATCCAAACAAGCCTCATCAACAAAAACCCAACCAGCACACCTGCCTCCCATTGACTTACTGGACGCAGCTGAGCCCGTTCGCCAACAAACTTTTTCAAAAACCATGTTAGAAGAAATGTCTCGCCGTGTAGAAGAAAAACTGCATGATTTTGGAATTGAAGTCCAAGTCGTTGCCGCCCATCCCGGCCCCGTCGTCACTCGTTTCGAATTACAATTGGCACCTGGCATCAAAGTCAGTCGCATCACCACACTCAGCAAAGATCTGGCACGTTCTTTATCCGTCATCAGCGTACGCGTGGTGGAAGTGATCCCGGGAAAATCCTACGTAGGTTTAGAATTACCTAATGAGCACCGAGAAATCGTTCGCTTAAGCGATGTGTTTTTATCACAACAATATGAACAAGCCCGATCACCCTTAAGCTTGGCACTCGGAAAAGACATTGCGGGCCACCCCGCTGTTGTTGATCTCGCCAAAATGCCTCACTTGCTCGTTGCAGGCACAACAGGCTCAGGAAAATCAGTAGGGCTCAACGGCATGTTACTCAGCATGCTTTATAAGTCTTCGCCAGATGATGTGCGTCTTATCATGATTGACCCCAAAATGTTGGAACTGTCTATTTACGACGACATCCCTCATTTACTGACCCCTGTTGTCACAGACATGAAAGAAGCAGGCAATGCCTTGCGCTGGTGCATCACTGAAATGGATCGTCGTTATCGACTGATGGCTCATTTAGGTGTGCGCAATTTAGCCGGTTATAACCATAAAATCAGAGAAACCGCACAACAAGGCTCGCCTTTAAACGATCCTTTTGTCCCGCCTTCAGAAGAAAATCCTTCTCATCTACAAGCCCTACCTTATGTTGTCGTTGTCATCGATGAATTTGCTGACATGATGTTAGTCGTAGGTAAAAAAGTTGAAGACCTCATTGCACGCCTCGCCCAAAAAGCACGTGCCGCGGGCATTCATCTCATCTTGGCGACACAACGTCCTTCTGTAGACGTCATCACTGGCTTGATTAAAGCAAACATTCCCACACGCATTGCCTTTCAAGTTTCTTCAAAAATCGACTCTCGCACCATCATCGACCAACAAGGTGCAGAACAATTGCTCGGTTACGGTGACATGCTTTACCTGGCACCCGGCACAGGCGTGCCCGTACGCATCCATGGTGCCTTTGTCGCTGACCACGAAGTCCACAATGTCGTTAACTTTTTAAAACAACAAGGAAAGCCGCAATATCTCGAAGAAGTCGTTCAAGATGTCAATAAAGAAACCCCCGCTCAAGATGGCGAAGGAGCTGAACTTGACCCGCTTTACGATCAAGCCGTACAACTTGTGACTGAAACGCGTCGCGCTTCTATCTCCAATGTTCAACGACGACTAAAAATCGGGTATAATCGAGCTGCAAGGATGCTTGAAGACATGGAAAAAGCGGGAATCGTCAGTGAAATGCAGACTAATGGCAACCGGGAAGTACTCGCCAACCCTGCACCCAGTGATTTATAAAACTTCGAGAGTTTAACCATGTTCCCTACTTTAGCTGTCGCAAAAGCCGCAAAATCTGATCAGCCCACTTCCCACACACTCGTCCCAACGACCGCTGTTGCCGCCGCCTCAAAGCCCCTTGTCTTTGCGCCCCCTCCAACCAGCCAACCCACTCGCTCAGAGGACTGGAGAATAGCCTATCCCGATTTAACCGTTGATTTACTCAAACAGCAAATCACGCTTCTATCTAGACTTAAACAGAAAAATGAGAGAACACGCTCCTATCTTCACGAAGCAACAGAACACCTTCATACCCTTGTCACACTAGAAAGCGATTACAAATCTCATTCTAACAACGCCAGCGTACTCAACCGCTTAGCTCAAGCCATATCCGATAGTAAGACCGTTCTTGAAACAACCGCTTTCCCCTTACAGGAAGCAGAGAAACGGCATATCGCTCAAGGAAATATCAGCGCCGCACGACATTCTCTTTTAGAGCCCCACCCCCAGCTTGAACAAGCCTTGGATGAGGAAAATACAGACTTCGCCCTCCTCGAACGTTGGCTAAACAACAAAATCCTCCGCGCGCAAAGTTTTATCCCCAAAACCAAAATCACCCCGGACAATCCCTTACAAAAAAATCAACTTTGCATCTCAATTTTAGAAGAATTCCTTGAAGAAGCGCGAGAGCAAGAACCCAAAAACTTTACCACCCCCTACCGACCGAGCGTATTGCTTACTTATCGACGCTTCCTCAACGATTTCACCAGAAATACCTTACTCAGCTGCCTCGATGGGTGCAATGAAACTTTTTCATCAATAGAATCCAGACTCACCACAGAACCCCCCATTAAATCCGAAACATTTGTTAAAATTCAAGCTTCACTTTCGACACAACTGGAAGAACTCCAATTTTTAGCCAAAAAACTTCAACAACCTCAAATCCAAACACTTTTTCCCCGTCAGCACGCTCAAAGGTCTGTCGCTGATGGTTACACCATAGCACTTAAAAGCCTCGAATCCTTGCAGAAAAAGGCCAACGTCCTTCAACACACCTTATTCAAACTGAATATCGATTTACTGCAAAAACAAACCAGCGACAGACAAAACCTTGCTATGTTTGAATGCCTGAAGGAAAGAGTCCTTAACTCAACGTTATCCACTCAAGAAAGAGACGGTCTCATCAAACAAATTGACACCCAGATCGCGGCACGAAGGCTCGCCCTCCAACCCAGCCCGCCCCCCTCTTCTTCACCCCCACCCCCCTCACCCCCTCCGGGCAGACCCAGCTCTGCGCTCGCTGCACTCTTTTCCCGCCCTCGCACACCCAACTCTCAGAGCAATACTTCCGCACCCAGCTCTCGGAGCAGTATACCGCCCGTTTTTCAAGCTGAAACGCCCGGCGCTGAGCCACGCCCCATCACACCTTGCCCGCCCCGCTCGGCAAGATAATGGATTTTTTTAACGTGTTGCGCTGCGCGCGGCACGTTAAAAATCATGCCTGTACTCCCACATTTGCGCTATCATTCGCGCATGACTTCTCTTACACACTCCTGTTGACGTCCCATGAAAAAATTTATCGCTTGCCTCATCCTTCTCTTCACTCCGTTTTTTAGCTATGCACAAGCTGCAACGCCCTCTCAAAATAACACTCTCGATTCTGCACAAAGCGAAGCCTCTCTTGCACGCCATCTTTCTCAATTTCAGAGCATGCAAGCTACTTTCACCCAAACCATCCGTGATGCACGCGGACGTTTACTCGACCAATCCACCGGTGAAATGCAATTATTACGTCCTGGCAAATTTCGATGGGAAACCCTTCAACCACAACAACAACTCGTCATTGCCAATGGCGACATCGT
>JACREE010000085.1 GCA_016218405.1 Gammaproteobacteria bacterium | reverse complement strand
TGCACCCCTTCTTGTTGGCACATGGAGATAATTTTTTTTGCTCCCTTTTCGGTGAGGCCGCCGTGACGTCCTAGCTCCCAGCCTTTGAGGGTGTTGAAATTTATTCCATGTTTTTCTTCAACGGCCTTTCTATCTAAATTGGCAAGCACTCTTAGGATTTTAATGCGGCGTCCGCGTTCAATTGAATCAATGGGGTCCATGAATACCTATCAGGTTAAGAAACGGGGGGTAGAGGCTGTTTAACAGCCCCTGTTTTAATCCGATTCGGATTAAAACAATTGACATGGAATTTATGCCTAATTAGACTGGCCGAAGCGCCTGATGAAGCCGGGGGCAACGAACGAGAAAAATGATAGGGTAAAAGCGTCACGAAAGAAACCGCTGGTGCAATAGTTTCTGATGTAACGACTGATTACCTCCCAGATGGTCCAACTTGTTCAATTTCTTGTACAGAGGGGTGTAAGAGCCCTGTTTCCCTGGCTGCGGGTGTGTGATAGGTGATGGATCGCCTCTATTTTTAAATTTTTTGTTTCATTTCTCGGGTCTGGCAGTTCAAATTTTCAGGTACGAGGAGTATAGAGTGTAAGGCGGTTTTCTAAATAGATGTGAGGTCCATGATATGTTTGTACTGAATAGATGTAGAGATGCATTGGCTCGGGCGGCAACTCGGTTGGCAGATCGATTGGTAAGTTCAAGGGTGATAGTGAATGACTTTGCTTGGGTAAAGCCACCGGTCTTTTTAACAAAGCGAGCACCTATTCCCCCCCTTCCTTCTTCCGGTGAAGTTATTTGGAAAACGGGTGCGCCTTCGCCTTCGGCTGATTTGAAGTCTTTTTCGCCGGGGAAATCAGGTTAATTTGAAAGATGTTGTGTTGACAGGGAGTAAGTTATGCGTCGAATGTCTAGTGATACCCTCCTTTTGAATCCAGGCGAAATGGAATCAAGATTGGAGCTTGAGAAATCATTTCCTACTGAAATGTCTCAACCCTGTCAGAAGGCGCAAGGGATACATTGGTTTATTCGCTCTGCCTGGATTTTATTTATCTTGGGTTTGGCGGGTTGGGGCGTGTTATGTTTGCCTGCGCCCTTGAGTATCCTGGGCCAGGTTGTGTTGGGTTTGGCTTTTGTGCACATGTTGGCGTTGCAGCAAGCCATTGTGCCTGATGAGACGCAGGAAAAAAAAGGTGTCAGCGAGGCGCTCCGTTTTTTCTTGGGGATGCCTGTATTGGCTATTTCAAATTTTTTACAAAAACATCAGGTTTCACCTGAGTTACCTGTATTGCTTCGTGGAAAAAAGCTGAAGCGGTTTGTGTTATCAAAGATGTTGAGCCTAGGGTTGGTGTGGGTGTTGTTTGTGGGTGTCAGTCTTTATTTTCATTTTTTTAGGTACATCCTCGATATGTGGCTGATTCCTTGGGGGTTGGTGGCCTTGCCGGTTTGTGTGTTGATTGATTTATAATTGTCAAGCCAGCGAATTGACGACACCTCTTTAATTAATTTCGTACACTAATGAAACCTTCCGAATGAAGGCAATATCGGCGAGGCGTTCTTGCAGTTGTTTTCTTAGGTGGTGTGCTTCTCGCTCGTTGACAAATCGGGTGATGGGTCGAGTCACAACGATAGAAATTTTTGTTGCCAAATAATCTAGGCGAACCCGTTTTATTTCTTCTGCCAAAAGCAGTGTTTCCCAGCGTTGTTTGAGGAGTAGGTGTAATTCGTCCCTGGGAGGAAGATTTAGAGTTTTATAATTTGAGTCATAATCTTCATCATCTTCGGGGTCAACGTGAATCGTGATGTCTGCAATGTTGGGCATGAGATTCATGAGATCACGCTGTGTTTTAGCTGCAATAAAATGCCCTTCTGATACGCTCAGGCTGGGAGAAACAAGTAGGTGCATGTCTAAAAAAACCTTCCCCCCCATGCTGCGTGCACGTAGTTGATGGATGGCGCGGACGCCTTCGATGGCCAAGATGCTTTTTTCAATTTGTTTCAGTAGGGTGATATCCAACCCTACATCAATTAATTCTCGTACGGATGTGAAGGTGAGTTCCCATCCCATTTTGATGATCATGATTGCCACAATAATGGAGGCGAAGGCATCGAGATGCAAAAAACCCAGTAGAGCACCTATGATGCCGACTAACACGACGAGCGAAGCGGCAGCATCGCTGCGATGATGCCAGGCGTTGGCTTTGAGCAAAGGTGAGTGAAGTTTTTTGGCAAACTTGAGAGTGTAGCGAAATAACACTTCTTTGATTAATAAAGAGAATAAAGCAATAAGTAAGACGTAAAAAGAGGGGGCGATGGAGGTGTGATGTTCGAAAAGCAAGTGACCTGCGTCATAAATAATGCCTAGCCCTGTTGCCAATAACAGCAGGGCCAAGGCTGCCGTGGCAAGCGTTTCAACGCGTGCATAGCCGTAAGGATATTTAATGTCTGCTTTTTGAGAGGAGAAGCGTGTTGCCAGTAATACCACGCAATCAGTGACGAGGTCAGCCAGGGAGTGGATGCCGTCTGCGATCAGGGCGTGAGAATGCCCGTAGAGACCGCCAAGAATTTTAATCACAGCCAGGAGAATATTCGAGGCAGCGCCAAGCAGCGTGAGACCTTGTGCGGTGTGATGGTGTTTTATCATAAGATCTCCTCGTCGTGATGTTTTATTTATCCCTGACGAACGACAAGCTTTTGGCCTGGTTTGAGCGAGCGGCCCCCTTGTGCCAAGTGATTCCATGTCTGCAATGCGGAAGGGCTGATGTTGTGATGGAGTGCTATTTTTGAAACCGTGTCACCCGAGCGAACCACGTAATAATGCGATCTCTTGGGTGAATTTTTTGCAACATTCATTTTTTTTCTGCTGGTTCCCTCGCTGCGAGGTGTTGTGTCTGTGTTTAAGTAACCTACCACGAGCCGAGTGCCGGGTTTGAGGTGGTTAGAGTGGAGTTGATTCCACTGAACAATTTCTCGAGGCGAAACTTTGTAGAGTTTGGCAATGGTGCTTAGGTTGTCGCCTCTTTTTACGATACGTGTGATGGGTTGCCCGCTGGGTATGTTGGGGGAAATGGGTGCGGCGACAGAGATGGCGCGATTTTGCTGTTGTTCGGGCTCGTCTTCTTCACGGTTGCTAAAGTCAATGGCTCGTCCATGAGAGGAGTAACTCGCCAAATTATTTTTGAAGGTATCGACGCGATCAAGTGGGAGAACAAGCTTAAAAGGGTCGCGTGGCGTTTTGCCCGTGTATTTGTGGCCAGGATTCAATTGTTTCAATTCAGGTAGGCGCATGCCCGCCAAGTGAGCGGCTTCGCCTAAGCTGATGGGATTATCTACATCTACCTGTGTGAGGTAGGGTTGGTCTTCAATGGGCGGCAGATCGATGTGGTAGGCTTGTCTATCGCGAAGAATGGTGACGAGCGCCAGAAAGCGGGGGACATAGGCGCGTGTTTCTTCCGGCAAGGAGAGTGACCAAAAGTCAGTGGATTTGCCTTGGGCTGCATTACGACGAATGGCGCGCTGGACTGTGCCTTCGCCGCAATTGTAAGCAGCTAAAACGAGTAGCCAATCCCCATTAAAGAAATTTTGTAAGTAGGTGAGGTGATCCAGGGCCGCTTTGGTGGACGTGTAAACGTCACGTCGACCGTCATACCACCAGTTTTGTTTGACATGATATTGTGAGGCGGTGCCGCGTGTCATTTGCCAAATACCGCCGGCTCCTGCAACTGAAGTGGAAAAAGGGTTGTAAGCGCTTTCATTGATGGGCAGCAAAATAAGTTCGACAGGTAATTGTCGTGCCTGGACTTGTTCGTAAATGTAGTAAATATAAGGGGCTGCGCGACGAGAGGTGCGTTCCAGGTAGTCAGGATGTTTGAGGAACCATCTAATTTGAGTTTGTACGGCTGGGTTGTCGCTTTCATCCGGCATCTGAAATTGGCTGGGCAGTTTGTCCCATAGATTGCCTGTGTTTGAATAATCGAGTGAAAGAACGCCGCCGTTAAAAGAAGAAGAACCATGTAGGCGCTTGGTGATAGGCGTGATGGTGGCGCCGCCGGAAAACAAAGTTTTTTTCGTCTCAGGGGAAGGTGGGGCTGTGTGTCTGGGCGAACCCGAGTTGGTACAACCCGCCACAAAACATAACAGTATGAGTAGAGTGAGCAGTTTTGTTGTTTTGGAATGCTGAAAAAGCGAGTCTGCGGTATTCATCCGGTGCATTCTACGGACTCTCGTAGGTGGGGTCAAGCGGATGAAATGTGCCCGATAAACATGTTTTGATGTTTTCGAGAATAATAATGAATTTTCGTGAATTTTGTCAACAATATTGACGAATTTTTTTATGATTATGGTTGTTTTGCCGTTGTTTGAGAGTATGATTTCACTAAATACAGCTTGTCCTGTAGAATAACCCGCTCTCTCAAATGGCAAAAATTGGCTTACAAATGAACGATTTATCGCCCTCTTTTCAACAACATGAGCAAGTTGAGTCGCTTGCTTGTGATCAACGTGTTTGCTGCATCACGCAGGCTGATCTTCCTTTATGTTGTCCTAGGCCTAATCAGCGTTTGTGGGATGCCCACCCGCGTGTTTATCTTCCTATTGAAGCGTTAGGGAAAATAGCTTGTCCTTATTGCGATACGGAATACGTGTTGACGGATCGAACCGAATCGTCATGACGAATCCAGCAAAACGGATATTGATCTTAGGTCCTTCCTGGGTCGGAGACATGGTCATGGCGCATACGCTGTTTCAATTATTGAAACAGCGAAATCCTGGCGTACGTCTTGAAGTCATGGCGCCTGCTTGGTCTCGTGCTTTATTAGATCGTATGCCAGAGGTGGATGAAGCATTACTTATGCCACTGGGGCATGGTCAATTGGCATTGAAGCAGCGTTATCAGTTGGGTAAAGCCTTGCGTAGCAAAGGTTATGATCAAGCCATCGTTTTACCAAATTCTTTTAAGTCTGCCCTGATCCCCTTTTTTGCAAACATTCCTCAGCGAACGGGTTGGTGGGGTGAGTGTCGTCTGGGTGTGTTGAATGATTACCGCAAACTCGATAAAACGGCTTATCCCTTGATGGTGCAACGCTATGCGGCATTAGCGTTTCCTTGCAAAGAAATACAGCCGGCTGCTTTACCCTGGCCTTATTTACATGTCGAACCCACTCAGGTGAGTGAAACCCAAACAACATTGGGTTTGAAGCTGGATAAACCTATTTTAGCGCTTTGTCCGGGGGCTGAATTTGGTCCTTCTAAACAATGGCCTGCGCATCATTACGCGCAGTTGGCAAAATTAAAATTGAAAGAAGGTTGGCAGGTGTGGCTGCTTGGTTCGGTAAAAGATCACATTCAAACTCAATTGATTCAAGAGGAAACGCAATTTGCTTGCATCGATTTGGCGGGCAAAACAAGCCTGGCTCAAGCGATAGATGTTCTTTCACTTGCCAATAAAGTGGTGAGCAATGATTCGGGATTAATGCATATCGTGGCTGCATTAAAGCGACCCTTGGTGGCAGTGTATGGTTCAACGGATCCTCGGTTTACGCCGCCTTTAAGCGAACAGGTTCGTATCGTGTCATTAAATTTAGCCTGCAGCCCTTGTTTCAAGCGAGTGTGTCCGCTTTCTCATCATCACTGTATGCAACAATTAATACCAGAACGTGTGAATCGCGCGATGGATGAATTATGAAAATATTGATTATCAAAACCTCTTCTATGGGGGACATTTTACATACTTTTCCTGCTTTAACGGATGCGGGCCGACATTGTCCGGGTATTTCATTTGATTGGGTGGTAGAAGAAGCTTTTGCAGACATTCCAAAGTGGCATCCCTTGGTTGATCGCGTTATTCCTGTGTCTTGGCGGCGTATTCGTAAAAATATATTGTCACGTGAGTTTATAAAAAGCGTGCTCAATTTTAAAAAAGCATTGCGAGAACGACAGTATGATTATGTTATTGATGCGCAGAGTTTAATAAAAAGCGCAATGATAGGGTGGTTTGCGCGAGGTACTTATTGCGGTTACACCGTGTCTTCTTCGCGTGAATCGTTAGCGAGTTTATTTTATCAAAAACGATTTAAAGCGCCTTTAGTGAAAGAAGTGCATGCGATTGTGCGCCTCCGAACTTTATTTTCGTCTGTCTTGGGCTATCCTTATTCGATTGACGATAAATTAGAATACGACATCCATGTTGAGCCTGAATATCATTCGAAGGAACATAAGCCTTATGTGCTGTTGTTGCATGGCACAACCTGGGAAACCAAGCATTGGCCTGAACGATATTGGATGGCGCTTTCAAAAAAAATAATGGATGAAAATGTGCGAGTGAAATTATTGTGGGGAAATGAGAGGGAAAAAGCGAGGGCATTGCGTATTGCAGAGGGATTGGCAGAGGTGGAAGTGATGCCAAAAATGACCTTGAGACAAGTGGCGGTGTTATTAGCAGGTGCGTCAGCGGCGGTGGCTGTGGATACTGGTTTTGCGCACTTGTCTGCCGCGTTAGCCACGCCCACCGTGAGTCTTTATGGTCCCACGGATCCACATTTAACAGGTGCGCAAGGAAAAAATCAGGTGCATATGAGAAGTGGGTTTGCTTGTTCGCCTTGCTTGAGTGATATCTGTCGTTTTAAGAAGATGCCCAGTGCTGAACAAGCGCACCCACCTTGTTTTATCGAAATTACACCTGAGCGTGTATTTGAAAAAGTCATGAAAATCATGAGGCAAAAAAATGCTTGAAGTCAGTGTCATCATTGTGAATTTTAATACGGGTGATTTAATAAAAAATTGTCTGGAGAGTGTGTTCAGTCAAAAAGATATTAATCTAGAGGTCATCGTCGTTGATAATGCGAGTCATGATCAGAGTGTTGAAATTATGCGTGGCTATCAAGACAAAGTGACGCTTATTTACAACCAAGAGAATGTTGGTTTTGGTCGTGCTAATAATCAAGGTGTGAGAGTGGCAAAAGGGCGATATTTATTTTTGTTTAATCCTGACGCGGTGCTTGAAGGCAAAATGGCTTTGGCTCAAATGGTGGAGTACATGCAGTCAAATCCTCGATTTGGGTTGGTGGGTACGCAGGTGATCAAGGGTAAGGGTGGAGGCTATTCTATCCCGCAGGTGTTGTATCCCGCTCAAAAATATACGTCGTTAAGTTTTTCATTTTTGCCAGGTGAGATTGCGTGGGTGATAGGTGCCAGTATGATGGTGCGTCGTGATGTCTTTGAACAAGTGAAAGGATTTGATGAGGATTTCTTTCTTTATGGCGAAGAAGCGGATTTATGTTTTCGTATTAGAAAAATAGGTTTCAGTATTGGTTATTATGCAGAAGTGGCGGTGAGGCATCTGGGCGGAGGCAGTGAGCGTTCAACATCGTCTAGTGAGTTGTGGCGAAAAAAACAAAATGGATTGCATTTGTTTATGAGAAAAAACTATCCTGCTTATGAAAATGAAAAAATATTATCACTTCATATTCGTCGTGCAAAACGAAAATTGTTTTTTCTGTCTTTTCAGAAATTGTGTGGGTTGTTTACTGAAGAAAAACAGAAAAGCTACGAACGTTATCAAGTGGTGTTGGAAACTTCAGAGAAGATGCTTCATGAACTGTTGAAATCAAGTTTATTGATGCGAAATCGTGAATTAAGTCATTAAACTCAGGTGTAAAGAATATGCGCTTGGCTTGTTGTTTATTTAAATATTTCCCCTACGGTGGATTGCAGCGAGATTTTTTAGCGATCGCAAAAGCATGCCAAGAACGTGGCCATGAGATCTTTGTTTTTGTGATGAAATGGGAAGGAGAAGTGCCCCCTGGCTTGGTTGTTTATGAGTTGAATCCAAAAGGGTTGTCCAATCATCAGCGTTGTTTGAATTATACTAAGCAGTTAGAACATAAATTAAAAGAAGGAAAATATGATTGTGTGATAGGTTTTAATAAAATGCCAGGATTAGATTTTTATTATTCGGCCGATGGGTGTTTTCAAGAAAAAATAAGAAATGAAAAGAATGTATTGTACCGTCTGTTATCTCCTCGGTATCGAGTTTATGCTAGGCTGGAGCGCACGGTATTTGATAAAAAAAGTAAATGTAAGATATTTCTTTTATCTGAAAGAGAAAAAAATAATTTCTCTCGTTATTACAGTACGCCCTCTGATCGTTTTCAGCTATTACCTCCTGGTATTGAAGAAAGTCGGGTGGCCACACCAGATGCGAATCTTATCTCGAATGAGTTGCGAGGTGAATTTTCAGTCGCAAGTGACGATTATCTCGTGTTAATGGTGGCTTCTGCGTTTAAAACAAAAGGCTTGGATAGAAGTCTTGAAGCGATCGCAGCTTTACCAAAAAATAAAAGTGAAAAAATTCATTTTTTTGTGATAGGAGAGGGTGAAACGGAAAAATATCAATCTTTAGCAAAAAAATTAAAAATAGCGCACCGTGTATTTTTTCTGGGGCCACGAGAAGACCTGGCTCGTTTTTATATGGCAGCAGATTTATTGCTACACCCGGCGAGGAATGAACAGGCAGGAAAAGTTTTATTAGAAGCGTTGGCTTGCGGTTTGCCTGTGATCACCACGGATGTGTGTGGGTACGCTTTTCACGTAGAACGTGCAGGGGCGGGTGTCGTGATGGTGTCGCCTTATCGTCAAGCGGAGTTCAACCAACAGTTACTGTCTGCCCTGGAATCTATGTCACGCAGAGAAAAATGGAAAAAGAACGCGTTAGAATATGTGTCTGGTGTGGATTTATATGGATTGGTTTTAAATGTTGTAGATAAAATCGAACGGGATAGCCATGTTGATTTTGCCGGCTGAATGGACCTCGCTGTTTGAAAACGAAAAAGAAGCATTTGATTATTTTTTTAATCAAACGGGGGAGGTTTTTCGCGATCATAAAAACAGAAAAACATTACGGTTTTTTTACCGTGATCATTTCTATTTTATAAAAATACACCGTGGCGTGGGTTGGTTAGAAATTATAAAAAATAGTGTGGTACTTAAGAAACCTATTGTGAGTGCAAAAAACGAATGGGATGCGTTAAATAAATTAAAAGAAGTGGGGGTTTGTGCTGTAGAGGCAGTTGCTTTTGCTGAGCGTGGTCTTAATCCTGCCACAAAATGTTCCTTTATTATCACCAAAGAAAAAGCACCGCACATTGAATGTGATGCATTATTTAAAAAATGGGGTGAGGATAAAACAACACTCAAATTAAAGCGGGAATTAATTAAAAAAATAGCAGTGCAAGTGTCGAAAATGCATGCGGCGGGCATCAATCATCGCGATCTTTATTTGTGTCATTTTATTGTGAAGACGGAAATGGATGTGGAGCCCTGCTTGATCGACTTACATCGCGCACAAGTGAGGAAAACGGTGCCTGAGCGTTGGATAATAAAAGATTTATCCAGTTTATATTTCTCTGCCCAAGAAGCTTCCCTTAGCTTAAGAGATTGTTTGCGTTTCCTGAAAATTTATTCGGGTAATGTCCCTCTAAAGACGCTTTTTTCAAAAGAAAAAAAACGTTTGAAAAAAGTGGTAAAGAAATCGCAAGCGTTATATCAAAAAACATACGGTCTAGACAATGATCATACCCGGGTGTTTAGAAAGTTGGCAGATAGAAAAGTAGGGTATGTGGCGAGTCTAGAATCCTTTCAATTTATTTATTTTCTTAATCACCTCGAAGCATTTTTTTCAGAAAATTCCGTGCACTATTTAAAGAAAGGAGATACAACGACGGTTATTTTGACGGAATATGCAGGGAAACGATGGGTGATCAAACGGTATAATTGTGTGGGTTGGTGGGGGAAAATAAAGCGAGCATTAACAAAAACACGTGCTTCACGTTGCTGGTATTACGCCCACTTGTTGTTGAGTTTGGGTATCCATACCCCTGCACCTATTGCATATGTTGAAAAGAAAAAAGGATGGTTTTATCAGGAATCTTTTTTTATATCTGAATATGTCGAGGGGGTAAATGCTTTAGATTATTTTAAAAGTGCAAATCAACATAAACAGTATTATGCACATGAAATCATGAAACAGATAAATAAATTATTTTCTTCAGGCATCACGCATGGTGACATGAAGGCGACGAATATCATTCTTTCATCAGAGAAAGTGTATTTTATTGATTTAGATGCGATGAAAAAACACAGCGATAAGAAGAAATTCAACCACGCGAAAAATAAAGACATGATAAGATTTCAAAAAAATTGGCTTGCTTGCCCTGAGATAAAAATTTTATTTCAAACGCTTGAAAAGGGCTGTCCCCCGAATTCCACGTGTCACCGTTTATGATAACTCATCCGGGCATTTAAACTGTTCAATGATGCCAGGGATGAAGGGGTTAATGGCGGTGCTTGCAACAAGTGCGTATTTTGCAGCATTGCCGTTGGCATCGAAAATGAGTTCGAAACGTTTTGGATCATTGGTTTGCTGCAAGTGTGCTCGGTCAAACAGACGGAACCAAGCCCACTCACCTTTTTGACTGAGTAAAGCGGGGTTTTGTCCTTCATTGCTCACGAGTTCAATGGATATTTCACCCCCTTTGTTGTCTGAAGGCCAAGACCAAGTGCTGGGTTTGTTTTCTTGTGTGGGCGCATCCACAATTTCTTTTCCAGAATTATCTCGTATGGCCACGTATTTTAAGCTGGGCATTAAGGCTAAAGGTTCAAGTTGGAAGTTTAGAGTCATTTGGTCGTTTGCTTGAGGGAAATACATGCGACTGATAATGCTGGCGCGTTCTAATTGCTCGAGTGCAGCATCTGAAATAGGTAAGCCTAAGCCAGCGAGTTTGAGTATTTTCCATCGAGGTTTGTCCGTGTCAACAAACGGTTTGAGATAATGATTAAAAAAGCTGGCGAGCAAACCTTGTGGCGAAAAGAATTGTTTGAAATCTTCCGTTTTTGCATCAAACGGCGTTTGTTTGGAAAGTGGGTAGCGTTGATTTAAATTGTTTTTGTAATAAAGTGACACAGTGTGCTGCCATGTTTGACTAATTTCAGCATAAGAAGCCGTGAGTAAAAGTTTCCAGTTACCGTAGGCGATTGTTTCTAACCAACCTTTAATCGGTGCGGGATAGCTACCGCTCAACTGAAGTAATTGTGTGATGGGGTTTGTTTGAGGATTTTGTATGTATTGCTGCGCGATTTTAAGGGCAGCTTCGTTTTGTTTGGTTTGAGTGCTGATATATTGAATGTCATGTTGAAGGTTGTTGAGGGCAACCAGGGTGGTGTGGGTAAGTGTTGTGTTAAGTGCTGCTTGGTTGAGTGTTTCAATGTTTTCTTTTGCTAAAAGTTCAGTAAAATTTCTATTATTATGAGGGTCATTCATTTTTTTGATCAGCACAGATAAAGAGGTGTTGTTTGCGATGGTTTGCAATAACTCTTCCAGCGCAGAAGGGGGTCCGCAAAGCGCGCTCAGTAAACGTTGAGATTCATTAAAGTTTGAAAAACCATTTAATTGAATCGTGTCTATAAATTTTTTCCAAGTATTGACGTAATCTGATAAATAAAAATCATTCACATCTTGAATGAGTTCATGCATTTCTTCTTTTGATAAAGTGCCTTGATCTTTTTTACCTAAAATCCAATTTCCTTTTGAAACATCTTGGCTGACAGTCGGAATCAGAGTGTTATAAATTTCTGAAAAATAATCTGCAGTGTAAAGTAAGGAAAGAGTTTGTTTTTGTGATTCGTATTTTGAGTCAGAGAAATGGAAGGCTTGAATGAAGTTTTTTTCAGAAAGTAAAGGCAAGGGTTGTGTAGGTAAGGTATTTTTAACCAAGGCATAAGCCAATAAGGGGTAGGGCATATCATCCAGTGATTGTCGTGCACGATGGACGAGGTTTTGATTGATGCTCAAGCCTGGATGAGGTGATTGGATGGCTTCAGCTAAAAATAAGGCATAATCTTCTTTTTCTTGCAAAGATAAAGTGGATAATATGTTTTGCTGAGAAAGTGCTTGTTTCAAATGATTAATGTCAGTGTGGGCAGGTTCAAAAAGCATTAAATATGTTTTGAGTAAGCTATAAGTTTGCTCGGGTTGTGTTTTGGTGGAAGCTAATAATTTTTGTTCTAATTGTTCAACAAGTTGTGGCAGTAAGCGTGATTGTAGCGTGGTTGAGTAGGCAGCTTGTAGGGTTTGTTGCCAATGATGTTTGAGGTGTTGATTCTGGCTCATGAGCCATGAGGGTTGAAAACGATCAAGATACGTTAAGCTATTTTTTAATTTATCCAGCGCGAGTAAGAGTTGGCTGGGAGACAGTGTTTCATTCTTAATGATGGCTTGAAAGTCTTGGTAGGTATGTGTTGCTAGGTTAAATTGATTTTTTTGTAATTGATGATTCTGTGCCCAGAACAGACAGGCAAGTACGGGAGGTGCGAGCAGAAGAAAATAACCGGTTGGCAGTGTTTTCGTTTTAACGTGTTTAGTTTGAATGACAGGTTCATCTTGGAGAATGATTTCATTAAGTAATTCATGTACGAAATAAGGTCGTAATACTTGCGTGCTGGGGAGTAGCGCTTTATGTTCGAAGGTGCGGGCCAGATGGGAGGTTTTGATGAGTGTGTCTAGCTGGTCACCTTTTTGAGTGCCGCTGCAGAAATAAAGACCCGTGATAGGCGTGTGTTCTGTTAAGTGGGTGACTATTTTTTCAAATGCAGTTTTTAGATTTTCTAGTTGGAGTGGAAAATCCTTAATAAAAAATTTTGCCTCATTGTTGTGTTCATGGTGTAAGCGCCAAATAACACGTTGATTTAAGCGTTTGATGAATTGTGTGTATTCTTGGTTAAAGGTATCGACAAGGCTTGAGTGGCTTTGCTCGCTTTGTAATGAAAAGCCCCAATAATTATTTCTTTCTCGTGGCCCTAAGTCAGAAAAAAATTCATTAAATCCTGCGATGCGGTCGCATTGTGTAAATACAAGATAAAGTGGAGGTGTGGTTTTGATTTTTTGAAAAAGCGAAGAAAGTTGTGTTTTTAAAGTGGGTAAATCGATGGTCTCTTTAATGACATCATAAATGTTAATGACTAACAAGATGCCTTTTAGTGGGGATTGGCGACAGCGTTTTTTAATTAAATTAAGTAAAGAGATCCAGGCAGGTGATTTATTTTCTGAATCGATGTGGAGAAAATGTCCGGGTATATCAAGAAAGGCGCTGTGTTCAGAGATCCACCACTGACAATTTGTGCTGGCGAAAGTATCTGTGTTGTGTTGAGTGGGAGAGACAAGCTGGAGTTCGCTTTGCGAAAGCAACGTGGTTTTGCCAGATTGTGTGGGGCCTAGGGTCAAAAACCAAGGCAGGTATGTTTCAGGTGCGCTCTGTGTGTGTGAGGCCCCTTTTTTTAAAAGAGAGAAGTGTTGCAAGTGAAGAGGTTGTATTGTTTTTTGTATAAATGAAATAGTTGATTGGATGCGTGGGTTCATGTTGTAACCTCGTGTGATACAAGGTGAGAATTTGCATTTTCATGGGTAAGTGGGGTGGCCAATGGATTAAGGTGTTGCCACTGTTGCTGGGTGAATGAACTGCCCACTACCGCCAAACTAAAAAGTGCACTCAAGCAAAACAGTTTGACGGGGATTAATACATTGATCGTTTGAGTGGGCGCGAGCTTGGGTAAAAGTAAGGGTTTTTTACCATTAAGATCAGGTTTGAGTTCGCGGCGAACTTGGTAAATTTTGTAAAACAAATCTTGGAGCAGATCACTCAAGGTGAGATGGCCGCGTTCTTGATAGCGAAATTTTCCTTCATAGCCCAAGCTTAAACACATATACACTAATTCAAGTACGTCAATGTAAAGCGCAGGTTCTTCTTCCAATCGCTCTAAAATAACGAAGAAACGTTCGCCCCCCCATTCTTCTTGCTGGAAAAAAAGCAATAGTTTATGTTTTTCCCAATTATTCTCTCGACCCCAATCTGTTTCAAGAATGGTTTCATCTAAAGTAGCCGTTAAAATATAGCGGGCGATTAAGACGGTTTCAGGTCGATAATTTAATCGCTGTGCATAACTTTCAAATGATTTAATTTCATGAATTAAATCAAGATAAAGTTCAGAAATATCTGTAAATTGTGCGGCAGATTTGAGTCGGCCCATGAGGGACAGCAAAGGAGAAGCAGCCGCGATGAGGGGGTTGACACCCACGACAGAAGTATAAAGTTTAGAGTGGTAATGCGAGTGAGTGTGCGCAAGCGATGAAACATAATTGCTATCTGTTTCTTCTTGAGTAGAAAAAGTCGGTTGTGTGAATGCCACTTTTTCTGTTGAGTCGCTAGGCATAAAGGATCCATTGAATTCAAAAGTGGGTTGCAAACGGTTGAATTTATATATGATAAAACCGTTGAGTGTCGCCGAATGCTTGTTTCACGATCTCTATTGAAGGTTTAGCGCTTAATAGTTGATTATGATCGTCCAGGATTTCTAGGTTGCCGCCCGGTAAAATACGAGTAATTCGCCCTTTCTCTACTATACCAAAATCAATGTAGCTGCCAACCACTATATAAGGTCTGGGGTTTGAATCGAATAAATCATGACCAATGCTGTAATCTTGGCTTGGATTTTTGCAATTAAAAACATGATTGAACAAAGTAGGCACAATATCAAAATGGGTGGTTTGGTGAGTGTAGCGTTGAGGTGATTTACCAGGCCAATAAATGAGAAGCGGAGTTTGGAGTTGATAGCGCGTAAAGTTGCCTGCGTGCCCCCAGGCATCTGTGTGATTGTCATTAAACTCTTCGCCGTGATCGCCTAGGATTAGGACGAGGGTATTATCGAGTTGATGATTTTTTTCGAGTGTGAGTAACACCTGCCCGACCAAGCCATCGACATAGTGAACTGCATTTTTATATCGATTACGAAAAGGGGTGGGATCGAAATCATTGTCGAGTTGGAGACGATTACACTCTTCTGTTTGAGGTAAAAAGACGTGGGGATAAGGGTTTGCTGTGCAATAGCTATGCGTGGTGTTGTAAAACACAAAACTGAAAAAAGGATGCTGCTGATCTTGTTGTTTAATAAATTGATCAAAAGCATGGGTGATATAGGCATCACGTTGATAAGGCTCATCACCCGGTGTACGCGTGGGCATGTGAGGGACTTCACGGTAAATCGTTTTATTGTAGGGTGGTGAGTAGGTTTCTGCACTGACAAATAATCCTAGCTTATAACCAAATTTGCTGAGTTCGTGAATGAGGAGAGGGCTTTGCCCTGTGACGATCGCGGAAGACCAATAGGTGCTAGGTAAGCTGTAGAATAAAGAAAATAAGCCAGGTTCGGTACCATTGCCCCCACTCCAATGCTCTGTAAACTGAAGACAACGCTTAGAGAAAGCATAGATGTGAGGGCTTACCTCGGGTGTCATCATGTCAAAACGCCAAGCATCCAGGCCGATAATGACGATATTGGGTAAATGTGTAGGAGGAGAGAAGTGCAGAGGATGTTGAGGGTAATACAGAGTGTGTGTTTTTTGTGCTTGTTGTGTAAACATGCCTTCGCCTGAGCGCATGGAATCAGTAAGGGAAATAGGGAAGAGGGTGGCAATCAGATTGTGGTAGAGAGGCAAAATGGTGGCTTGCATGACGATGGCATGGGTGTTTTCAAGCACCGTGTTATCTTTGCTGTCTGCGGAGGCGGCGGCGGAGAAAAAAAGCAAATAAGAGAGCAATAGGCAGCTGGGTGCAAGTGCATGCAGGGTAGAGAAGTAAGCCCAGCGATGGAGGTGAATTTTGTGCCAGCAAAGCCAGGCTAAACCATATTCAAACAGAAAGAGTAAGCCTAACAAGAGGCTTAATAATAAGTATTCTTGGGAAGAAAGCCCCACGATTTCTTGTAAGCCTCCGCCTAGAATGAAATGTAAAACGATGCCGTTAAAGTGGAAATGATAGAGTCGATATAGAGACATATCGATGATGAGTAGCCCCACTAACGAGGCTGCGAGTGTGGCTGCCAGCAGACGGAGCAATTTGCCTCGT
>JACREE010000083.1 GCA_016218405.1 Gammaproteobacteria bacterium | reverse complement strand
ATATTTCACAAGCGATTTTATTTTCTCTACCGCTTGTTCAACCATGTTAAAACGTCGTGTCGCATCTTGTTGCGACAAAGCGTAATTAAAAAACTTAATGGCTAATTGCCCCACCCCTTTCATGTTTTTTTCAATCATGCGTTTATCAGCCGATAAAAGAAGCGCAGAAACACCTTCATTCAATTCATTCATTTCTCTATTGTTCATAATTTATTCTTACCAATTGATTGATTGCCGCTAGTGTACAAGACTCAACTTAAGCTTTGATTAACAGCGTGAATACATTAAAATGCAGTACAATTTTTCGCAATTTCACAATGGACTCTTCTTATGCTTCAACATTGGCACCTCACGCACGACGCTCACCACATTGCCTGGCTCACATTAGACAAGAAGAATGCCAGCGTAAATACCCTAGGCAAAGAAGTCATCGAGGAATTTTCTACCCTCCTCTCTCAACTTGCCGCCGATAAATCAACTCAGGGCTTAGTCATTGCCTCTGCAAAAAAAAACAGGTTTCATTGCAGGTGCTGATATCGAGCAATTTAAGGACTTTAAAACGGCCGCAGAAGCGGCCCAGTTGATCCGTCACGGCCAACTTATCTTTGACCGTTTGGCCGCCCTTCCCTTCCCCACCCTAGCCATGATCCAAGGCTTCTGTTTGGGTGGTGGCTTAGAGTTAGCCTTAGCCTGTCGTTATCGGATTGCAGAAGATAGCCCTAAAACCCGACTGGGTTTACCTGAGGTCATGCTGGGTATCCACCCAGGCTGGGGGGGGACGGTTCGCTTACCCCGCTTGATTGGTGCCCCCAACGCCCTTGATATGATCCTCAGCGGCAAAGCTATCTCCGCTAAAAAGGCAGCTGCGCTGGGTTTAGTTGATGAAGCAGTGCCTGAACGCCAACTCCTCCATGCCGTTCATTATTATCTTAAAAACAAACCTGCCGCCCACATGGCCTCACTTTTTCAACAATTCACAAATCAACGCATGGTCAGACCCCTTCTGGGCAAATGGATTGAACGCCAATTAAATAAAAAAATTCGTCAAAACCAGTATCCAGCCCCCTATGCCGCCCTTGAAAATTGGGTTAAAAATGGTGTGGACGGTGAACAAGCTTATATTGAAGAAGCCGATTCTATCGGACGCCTCATTGTCAGTGACACATCTCATAACCTGGTTCATGTATTTTATCTACAAGAACACCTCAAAGCCTTAGCTAAAAAAACAGGGCACCCTGTCAAACACGTGCATGTGATCGGCGCAGGCACCATGGGAGGCGATATCGCTGCCTGGTGCGCATTACGTGGTTTGCGCGTCACACTGCAAGATCGCGAACCTGCCTGCATTGCACCCGCCATCGCACGCGCCTACACGCTTTTCCAAAAACGCCTAAAAGCGCCCCAGCTTGTTCAAGCAGCAATGGATAGGCTGACGCCCGATGTCACGGGTGAAGGGATTGCACAAGCGGACGTCATTATTGAAGCTATCTTTGAAAATTTAGAAGCAAAACAAGCACTTTTCAAACACGTAGAAGAAACCTGCAAACCCAATGCTTTACTGGCCACCAATACCTCCAGTATCCCGTTGGATGAAATTAATCAGGTCCTTCAGCACCCTGAACGCCTTGTCGGTATTCATTTCTTCAACCCCGTTGCCATGATGCAGCTCGTGGAAGTGGTGCATGGCCAAAAAACACAAGAAGCGAATTTAGATCAAGCCATCGCTTTTGTACGACAAATCGACCGACTCCCTCTGCCTGTTAAAAGCCACCCCGGTTTTTTAGTGAATCGCGTCCTCATGCCTTATTTAATGGAGTGCGTATTGTTACTGCAAGAAGGCATTCCACCTGAAGTCATTGATGAAGCAGCTGTCAGCTTTGGCATGCCCATGGGGCCCGTCGAATTGGCCGACACGGTGGGGCTCGACATTTGTCTGTCCGTTGCTAACAACCTCACGCATCACTTTGGCGGCGATGTACCTCACTTGCTTGAAGAAAAAGTTTCAAACAAAGCCTTGGGTAAAAAGACACAACAGGGTTTTTATCGATATCAACAAGGTAAAAAAGTTTCGCAGAAGGTAGATTATAAACAATACGATCTCAAACAAATTCAAGATCGCTTAGTTCTGCGCATGCTCAATGAAGCTGCGGCTTGTTTGCGAGAAGGCATCGTTGAAACACCCGACGATATTGATGCAGGCATGGTATTTGGCACAGGCTTTGCGCCTTTTCGCGGCGGCCCCATGCACTATGCACACGCGGTAGGGTTCAAATCCATCAAGGATAAACTCGCGCACTATGAACACACCCTGGGTGAACGCTTCACCCCCGATCAAGCATGGGATTTTCTGATCAGCGCCCCAGAAGAGGGCATGGGTATTTAATTTGGTTTATCGCCTCATGCGCGGCGGCAACGGCATACTCTGCGTTATGTCTACATTCACAGGCGACGCCGTGCTCGCCCGCGCAGCGGGCGCCCTTAATGCTTCCGCTTTCTGCTGATGTATTTGCTGCAATGCCTCCAACATCCTTTGTCCATTCGAAAAAGGACCCAAATCACGGGCCTGAAAACAAGGCTTCGTCTCCATTTCTCGTTTTAGGCTATCTAGTTCAGCCCTGTTCTTAGAAATAACCTCACTCAGCTCAGCTGGATTCCCCTTTGCTGCTTGTTCCAATTTTGAATGGACAGCAAGCATTCTATCCGCCATATGATGGTATTCCGCATACATATCTTGTGAACCAGGCAGCAGACCTGGGTGGGGCGGCGCCCAATAGGCACGCTGACAGGCCGTTTTCAACTCAAGAAGATTTTGACCAATACGCGCTTCGCTCAAATGAAATTTCATGACTTCGGTCGCGTACAAACGCTGAATCGCATGCACAATCTCCATCATCTGAGGCATGTTTTGTTGTTGAGCGTAATCTGAAAACGCTTCCTCCCGATCCATCGCAAACTTAAAAAACACTTCTAAGTTCTCTGGATTCTTTTTTAGCTGATCAAAGTTATCAGCAAGGCGTTGAATCATCGTGGGTAAAGGCTCAACCGATTCCTTAGAAGGAGGCATCGTACGAGACACCACTTCCGAAAATTCCTTTACCGCCCTCAAGATCCCCGATTCAGTATTTAAATCCCAATTAAGCGCCTTCGCACCTAACTGAGATACAAGCGATGGCGCCTCACCCAGCATAGCAGTAGCAGCGTTAGCTCGTTGATATTTATCATACAGTTGTCGCTCACTGTAATGACTCAGCGTTAGATGAGCCTCATCAATCAACTTACGTTTTTCACGATATTCTTCAACAGATTTGTGTGCAGTAAAAGAAAGTTCCTGGCACTTGCGCACATAGGCTTCTTGTATTTCCTGGTGCGTCGCATTAGACGCCACACCCAACACCTCATAATAAGTTTTCATACCCCCCCCGCACAAAATATCACTTCACTACCTTGAGCTTAATATCAAATTATTAAACCCAGCTTAACTTGTGTATTTTGCCTACAACAACAAAGTCGGGTAGAATGACGCGCAACCGCACCCCTCTTCCACTCACCATGCAAAACTCTGTCATTATTGGTATTTCAGGCGCTTCAGGCTCAGGCAAAAGCTTATTAGCCAGCACGCTGTTTAATGAACTCGGCTCAGAACAGGTGGTGGTGATTTCTGAGGATTCTTATTATAAAAACCACCCTGATTTAACCTTCGAAGAACGTGGAAAAATTAACTACGATCACCCCGATGCCTTCGACCACGATTTGATGATCCAACATCTAAAAGCCCTTCTGGCGGGTCGAACAGTTGAAGTACCCATTTACAATCACAGCCAACATTTACGCTCAGAAGAAACACGGCCTATCGGGCAACATGCCATTATTGTTCTTGAAGGTATTCTCTTATTTGTAGAAAAGAAATTACGTGAACTCATGAATATCCGTGTCTTTATGGATACCCCCATGGATATTTGTTTACTGCGTCGCATTAAACGTGATGTGATTCATCGTGCACGTACATTAGAATCTGTCTTAGAACAATATGAAACGTTTGTACGCCCCATGTATTTGCAATTTATTGAACCCTCCAAGCGTTATGCGGACATCATCGTACCGCGCGGCGGCGAAAATCGTATTGCTATTGATTTAATTAAAGCGAAAATGCGCGAATGTTTGGTTGACTTCAATCATCATTCAGAATAACAGACAACAGGTATCTTCATGCTCATTTCAGCCGACACAGATGACAGTCGTTACCAACTCCGCGCCTATTCACCGGGCAAACTTCAAGTCAATGAAGAAATTTATACATCCCCTTTAATTATCTCTGCAGAAAAAATAATACCCGATTGGAATGTTGATATACATGCACTCACTCTCGCCCACTTTCATTTTCTCGACACGTTTCAAGTGACCTTGTTTTTATTTGGCACAGGCGAAAAACTCATTTTTCCTTCTGCAGACATTCTGCAATGGTTTTCTCAATTAAAAATAGGATTTGAGTGCATGACCACCGCTGCCGCTTGCCGCACCTACACTGCGCTTGCTTCAGAAAAGCGAAAGGTTGTCGCAGGGTTGATTGTGTGAGAGAGTTGTTGAGTTAGGTAAGCAACTTCACTCTGACCCGTTTAATCAATCTTTCTTTTACCGATAAAATCTCGAGCTGATAATCGGCAATTTTCAAACAAAAACCCACTGGAGGAATCATCCCTAATTCTTCAATGATAAGGCCGCTGAGTGTTTTGGGCCCTTCTATTGGCAATTGCCATCCTTGTTTGCGATTTAATTCGCGAATATTCATACTCGCATCAACAATAAAACTGCCGTCTTTCTGTAACTCAACTTGAGGCACTTGAAATAAAATAGAAGTTGAAAACTCACCCACTATTTCTTCTAAAATATCTTCAATCGTGACTAATCCCTGAATGTCACCATATTCATCCACCACCAATGCAAGTCGTTGTTTTTCATGCCTAAAATTCATTAACTGTGTATTTAATGGCGTTTTCTCTGGAATAAAATAAGCAGGTCTCATGTTTTCCAGTATAACCTCTTTCGTTAATTTTTCATGGGTTAACGCAGAAATCACATCCCCCACCCGCAACATCCCTTTTACTTCATCAATATGTTCCTGATACACCGGTAACGTTAAATGCGAAGATGTCACGACATGCGAAATAATTTGTTGAGTACTCCAAGTTAAATCAATGCCTTTGATGTCACCCTTTGGCAACATGATGTCATCTACCGTGAGTTTTTCTAAATCCAACAAACTCAGCAACATATTTTTATGCATAGAAGGAAGAATCGCGCCCGCTTCATGCACGAGCGTACGCAACTCATCACTGTTTAAAGCTTCACTTGTGTTTTTATTTATTTTAACGCCTATCAAACGCAAAAAACCGTTCGTCACCATGTTGACCAACCACACCAAGGGGTAACATATCATCAGTAAAAAACGAATCGGCGCAGATATGACTAAGGCTATTCGCAAAGGGTGTAACGCAGCCACCGTTTTAGGCGCAATTTCACCAAAAATTAAAATCACAAAAATAAGCAATACTGTGGCAAAACCCACGGTGTTTTCACCCCAAAAACGTATTGCTAATAACGTCGCCACGGCAGAGGCTAATACATTTACCACGGTATTTCCAATTAAAATCAATCCCAACAAACGATCAGGCACTTCTATTAATTTTAATAAACGTTTTGCTGCACGATCTTGATGTCGGGCAAGATGCCTTAAACGATATCGATTCAACGACATCATGCTGGTTTCAGCTAATGAAAAAAAACTGCACACCATCACCAAAAAAACAAGTATGCCAAACAACGTCATCTCAGCGTGCATCATGACATGCTCCAAACAAAACTACCGATGTAGATACCTAATAGCATACTGGTCCCCAACAACGTGGTGATAATAGGCACGCGCCCACGCAAACCATATTGATGACGACACCACAATAAAACAGCGAACAACAACCAAGCCAACAAAGAAACAGACAACTTCAAAAAGAAACTCATTCGCCACTGAAAGAAAAAATAAAAGCTTGAAATAATGATGCCCGTTAACAGTAAAAATCCAAAAAAAATACTCCTAAACAACAGCTTTTCCATGGACTCAAGATCGGGCAATCCTGCCAGATAAGGCAGGGTATGACCACGACGCAACGCCCGATCGCGATAAAATAATAACATCGCCTGCAGTGCAGCCAGCAATAATACACTCAAGGTCAATACTGACGACACAATATGAATCAACTCCACACGCTTAACCCCTTTGTTATAACTGCAGATGGTGTACAATTACTTTTTTCTTTTTTTCTCTGAATAAATCCTATGTTTAATACTCTTTCTGAACGTTTTCAACGCATCATTAAAAACCTGAGCGGCCAAGGTCAGATTACTGAAGATAACATTAAATCCACCCTGCAAGAGGTGCGAACTGCCTTACTTGAAGCGGATGTGGCCTTACCCGTCATCACACAATTCATTCAGTCCGTCACACAAAAAAGCATGGGTACAGAAGTATTACAACATGTTAACCCAGGCCAAATGCTGATTAAACTTGTCCACGATGAATTGGTGAGTTTAATGGGGGATACCCAAAGCCAACTCAATCTTCAGGCTGCCCCACCTGTGGTCATTCTCCTGGCGGGTTTACAAGGCTCAGGTAAAACCACGTCTGCGGCTAAGTTAGCACGCTTTCTAAGAGAAACGCACAAAAAATCTGTGTTACTCGCCAGCACAGACGTCTATCGACCTGCTGCAATTGAACAACTGAGTATCCTGGCACAAGAAACCCAAACTGCCTTCTTTCCTTCTGAGATTCAACAGGCACCACTGGATATCGCCAAACAAGCCTACCAATACGCTAAACGGCATATTCATGATGTCTTGATCATCGACACAGCGGGTAGACTTCACGTTGATGACGCCATGATGGCAGAAATTTCCGCCTTGCACCAAGCATTATCCCCTACTGAAACGCTTTTTGTTGTTGATAGCATGACGGGGCAAGACGCAGCCAACACCGCACAAGCCTTTAACAAAGTCCTTCCCTTGACGGGTGTCATTTTAACCAAGCTCGACGGTGATGCGCGTGGTGGCGCCGCCTTATCTGTCCGATACATCACGGGCAAACCCATCAAATTTGTGGGCGTAGGTGAAAAAACAGATGCCTTGCAACCCTTCTACCCTGAACGTACGGCTTCTCGTATATTAGGGATGGGGGATATTCTAACTCTCGTCGAGCAAGTGCAACAGCAAGTTGATCAAAAACAAGCAGAGAAGCTTGCCAAAAAATTCCATAGCCAAGACTTTAATTTTGAAGATTTTCGAGATCAGCTGCGTCAAATGCGAAACATGGGCGGCATGAAGAATTTATTGGATAAATTGCCTGGCATGGGACAAGTTCCTTCTGCTGCGCGAGATAAGCTCGACGATAAAATTTTCGTTCAGTTTGAAGCTATTATCAATTCCATGACTCACAAAGAACGCTGTTTCCCTGAAAGCATTCGTGGTTCACGCAAAGCACGGATTGCAAAAGGCTCAGGCACACAGCTTCCCGATGTAAATCGCTTACTGAAACAGTTTTCGCAAATGCAAAAAATGATGAAACGTTTTTCTAACCCAGGCAAATTCAAAAACCTCATGAAGAATATGGGCGGTCTGCCTGGTTTTTCGTAACAGCTCACCTCTCACTCAGGAGCAGTGGGTTCTTCTCTTTTTTTCTTCTCTTGATACACTTTGACAATGCCGTACACACTCACGAAGCACCAAATGGCTTCCATGGTAAAGGCAGAGAGATTGAATTTTTCAGAAAGGGAAATCAAAATTAAAAAAGAACCTAACGCATTACAAAAAGAATAATACCATCCACGTAAAGGCATTTTTCCAACTTGCAGAAGTACATAGGCCAGGAGGGTGATAATCACCCCCACCAGACCTATCACATCAAAAAGACTTAAAGACGAGCATGAACACATCATAGTGAAATTATGCCTGTTCCAAACCTTTCATGGATAATTTCACGCGACCTTGCTTATCCACTTCTAGCACTTTAACGCGCACACGCTGACCTTCTGCCAATTTATCAGCAACATTCGCCACACGCTCATCACAAATCTGTGAAATATGAACCAAACCATCTTTGCCAGGGATGATATTCACGAATGCACCAAAGTCCATTAGCTTAGTGACCACACCTTCATACACTTGGCCCACTTCCACTTCAGCTGTCAGCACTTTAATACGACGGCAGGCTTCTGCACCCGCTTCTTGATCCACTGAAGCAATTTTTATAATACCATCGTCCGTAATATCGATGGTCGTACCCGTTTCTTCGGTCAAGGCACGGATCACCGCACCTCCCTTCCCAATCACATCACGAATTTTATCCGGATTGATTTTAAGGGTGATAATACGTGGGGCATAATCCGACATTTCTGTGCGTGGTGAAGATAAAGCTTGATTCATGACAGTTAAAATATGCAAACGACCTGCTTTTGCTTGCTCCAAAGCCAGGTGCATAATTTCAGCCGTAATACCATTGATTTTAATGTCCATCTGTAACGCTGTGATACCTGCCGCTGTCCCTGCCACTTTAAAATCCATGTCGCCCAGATGATCTTCATCACCCAAAATATCGGTCAAAATCGCGAATTTTTCGCCTTCTTTAATTAGCCCCATCGCAATACCTGCCACAGGCGCTTTTAATGGCACACCTGCGTCCATCAAGGCTAAACTGCTACCACAAACACTCGCCATGGAACTAGAGCCATTAGATTCGGTGATTTCTGATACCACACGCAAGACATACGCAAATTCTTCTTGTGAAGGTAATACGGCTAACACCCCTCGTTTTGCTAAGCGACCATGTCCAATTTCACGACGCTTAGGGCTCCCCACTTGACCCGTTTCACCCACAGAGTAAGGAGGGAAATTGTAATGGAAAATAAAGCTATCGCGCATTTCACCTTCAAGCGCATCAATCATTTGTGCATCACGCCCCGTGCCTAAGGTTGCCACAACCAAAGCTTGAGTTTCACCCCGGGTAAATAAGGCTGAACCATGTGTACGTGGCAATACTCCTGTGCGGATACGAATAGGGCGCACTGTTTTTGTGTCCCGACCATCCACACGTGGCAAACCATCTAATACTCGTTCACGTAATACTTTATATTCTAAATCTTCAACAATTTTATGAATGCTTTGCGCTTCCTTTGTCTGTTCATCTGTAGCCAAATTCGCATCCACCAGTTTTAAGGCATGTTCTTTAATTTGCGCCAACTTCACACCACGCGCTACTTTTTCTTGCACTTGGAAAGCATCATGCAAATCTTTATTGATAGCCGCTTCAACGCGTGCATGCAGCGCTTCATCATGCGCAGAGGGTGAAAATGACCAGCGTGATTTTCCACTTTCTGACGCTAATTTATTAATAGCTTCGATGGCTGTTTGCATTTTATCGTGGCCAAACAAGACAGCCCCTAACATGACTTCTTCTGATAATTCTTTTGCTTCAGATTCCACCATCAACACCGCTTTATCCGTACCACTGACAACCAAATCTAACTTTGATTGTTTTAATTGTTCAGAGGAAGGATTTAATACATATTGACCGTCGATATAACCCACTCGCGCAGCACCAATCGGCCCATCGAACGGGATACCTGACAAGGCCAATGCACAAGAAGCACCTAACATCGCAGGTACATCTGGATCCACTTGCGTATCGAGAGAAAGAACCGTTGCAATAATTTGCACTTCGTTTCGGAAACCTTCTGGAAACAAGGGACGAATAGGTCTGTCGATTAAACGGGAAGTCAGCGTTTCTTTTTCAGTAGGACGACCTTCACGCTTGAAATATCCACCTGGAATACGCCCCGCCGCATAGGTACGTTCTTGATAAACAACGGTTAGAGGGAAAAAACTTTGCGTGGAGGCTTCTTTGCTCGCGACAACGGTCACTAACACAACAGTATCCGCCATTTTCACTAACACAGCTGCCGTTGCTTGTTTGGCAATTTCACCCGTTTCTAATGTAACAAGGTGGTCTCCATATTGAAACGATATCGCTGAGGGATGATTCACTGCCTATCCTTACTGTTAGATTGTGATCGTTCACGCCTCACCACCCACAAAACCAGGGGAAAGGACAAAAACGTTTTAGTGACGAATATTAAGTTGTTTAACTAAACTCAAAAAACGGGCTTGGCTCGTTCGTTTAAGGTAAGTGAGAAGCTTGTTGCGCTTGCTAACTTTGTTAAGTAACCCACGTCGGGAATGAATGTCTTTCTTATGGACTTTGAAATGTTCGGTTAAATACTCAATATCAGCGGTCAATAACGCGATTTGAACTTCCGTGGACCCCGTATCGTTGCTACCCGATAATTGGTATTTCTTTATAATTTCAGCCCTGCTTGCTGCATCTAATGCCATGAATAAACTCCTGGAAAAAACATCGGTCTTTTTTGATCAGTCGCGCATTTTAACTAAAATTAACCCATATCTCAACCGCCGTCTTTTTGGGCATCTTTATCGTCGCATACTCCCTATTATTGTATCTTTTTTGACCATATAATTGGGCTTATTTACCCTCTTCCGACAACCCACAGAACCCAACTTGCTCTTGAAGCGTGCGTGAAGGGGGCTTTAAACCAAAATGTTGGTAAGCCTGACGGGTGGCCAAACGACCGCGGGGGCTGCGCATCAAAAAGCCTTGCTGAATTAAGTAAGGCTCTATCACGTCTTCGATGGTGCCCCGCTCTTCTGCCATGGCTGCCGCTAAACTTTCCACACCAACAGGACCTCCATCAAATCGTTCAATCAATGCAGATAATAATTTTCTATCCATGAGATCCAGACCCAGGGTGTCCACTTCCAGCAAATTTAATGCACTGCTTGCCACTTCCCTTGTAATATGGCCTTCTGCTTTCACTTGCGCATAATCACGCACGCGTTTCAATAAGCGATTCGCAATACGTGGCGTACCACGCGATCGACGCGCAATTTCTAATGCACCGTCTTTATCCACGCTAACATTTAAAATACTGGCTGAACGCTCAATAATAATTTTTAAATTATCAATTGAATAAAATTCTAATCGTTGCACAATGCCAAAACGATCGCGTAACGGAGAGGTTAACAAACCCGCACGTGTGGTAGCGCCCACTAATGTAAAGGGGGGCAAATCTAAACGAATAGAACGGGCAGAAGGACCTTCACCAATCATAATATCCAGTTGGTAATCTTCCATCGCAGGATAAAGAATTTCTTCAATGACGGGACTCAAACGATGAATTTCATCGATGAATAACACGTCTTTGGGTTCTAAATTAGTGAGTAAGGCTGCCAAATCACCTGGTTTATCCAGCACAGGGCCTGAGGTTTGTTTAAACGATGCTCCCATCTCATTTGCAATAATATGCGCCAAGGTTGTTTTACCTAAACCAGGTGGCCCAAAAATTAAAACATGATCCAAAGCTTCAGTACGCGTTTTCGCCGCTTGAATAAAAATCTCTAATTGCTCTGCTACAGCAGGTTGTCCAATATAATCGCGCAGCGTAGCAGGCCGTAAGGCTTGTTCTAATGCATTCTCTTCTGATTTATGTTGCGATGTCATTAAACGCTCTTCTTCTAACATGGCACCATCCCCCTCAATGCTAAACGAATCAAGTCTTCTGCTTTCAAACCTTCTTGTTTTACTTGGGATAAGGCGCGCGAAGCTTCTTGGGGTTTATATCCCAAAGCAATCAAAGCACCTAAGGCATCATTCATCACTCCGGATTGTGTTGAGATAAAATGTTTCGCTCCGCTCGTCTCCCACTCAGCACAACGATCTTTCATTTCGATCACTAATCTTTCTGCTGTTTTTCTACCAATGCCCGGTATTTTGGTCAGACTGAGGCTGTCTTGATCCATGATGCAACGAACAAACGCATCAGGTTCAATGCTCGATAAAATTGCTAGTGCTACTTTAGGGCCAATGCCATTGACTTTAATGAGGGTACGAAACAAGGTACGCTCTTCTCGCATAAAAAATCCGAATAACAACTGAGCGTCTTCACGCACAATCAGATGTGTATGCAACACCACAGCTTCACCCACCGCAGGTAACCGATAAAACGTCGCCATGGAAGCTTGTAATTCGTAACTCACCCCATTGGCTGTTTCAATTAATACATGCGGTGCTTGTTTTTCAGATAAAATCCCTCGCAAGGCGCCGATCATAGTTCCTCTCTTAATTTATGCTTGCGTGAATGTGCATGACACAACGCAACCGCCAAGGCATCCGCTGCATCCACCACAGGACGTTTGTTTAAATTTAATAAGATACGCACCATTTCTTGCACTTGTTCTTTTTTGGCTGCACCAAATCCCACCACCGCTTGTTTTATTTCACGTGGCGAATATTCTGTTAAAGAAAGAGTGTGTTGTGAAGCAGCCACGATTGCAGCGCCCCTCGCCTGACCTAATTTCAAGGCTACACTGGGATTTTGATGTAAAAAAACTTGCTCAACTGCAACTTCATGCGGTTGAAATTGCTGGATGACAGATTGAAGTGCAGTAAAAATTTGATTTAAACGAGCAGCCAACCCTAAATCCGTGACACGCACACAACCACAGCCAAGATAAGTGGTTTTATTGCCTTGAAGATCCACCACGCCGTAACCCGTGATGCGTGAACCTGGATCAATCCCTAAGATGATAGTCAACTATCCCTCTGTGTGTTTTTACGTCCGATAAACTTCCTGTACATCATCTAAATCTTCTAGCATATCTACCAATTTCACCACTTTTTCTTCTGTTTCTTCATCGAGTATAGCTTCAGTTGCAGGCAACATCGTTATTTCTGCTTGCACAAAAGCCAATTTTGCTTTTTCAAATGCCGTTTTAACAGCATCAAATTGCGCAGGCTCCACCACCACATCCATCGAACCATCTTCATGTTCACGCATATCTTGTGCACCAGCTTCCAGCGCAATTTCTAAAATACGTTCTGCAGGCGCACCCGGTTCGAAGGTGAGGGTCCCACAACGCGTAAATAAATAAGCCACAGAACCATCTGTACCTAAGTTACCTCCACACTTTGTGAAAGCATGACGCACTTCACCTACTGTACGATTACGATTATTGGTCAGCGTTTCAACTAAGATAGCCACACCACCTGGCCCATAACCTTCGTAACGCACTGTTTCTAAATCTTTCCCTTCTAAACCACCCGCCCCTCGTTTAATAGCACGATCAATGGTGTCACGCGTCATGTTGTTCGTTAAGGCTTTGTCAATAGCTGCACGTAAACGAGGGTTGGTGCTAGGGTCACCGCCCCCCATACCCGCAGACACAGTGATTTCACGAATCAATTTTGTAAATAATTTCCCACGCCTTGCATCTTGAGCGTTTTTCCTGTGTTGAATGTTTGCCCATTTACTATGACCTGCCATATCTCACCCCATTATTCCTTTCTATCTTTTGGCTGCTTTTTCACTGCCACGCTTAATTCTTTCAGTTGCGCTTCATCCACTTCAGAGGGCGCATTGGTGAGTGGGCAGGTTGCTGTTTGTGTTTTGGGAAAAGCAATCACTTCACGAATAGATTGCGCACCACTCATGAGCATCATCATACGATCAATACCCAATGCAATCCCACCCATAGGAGGAGAACCCAATCGCAACGCATCTAATAGAAAACCAAATTTCGCGCATGCTTGTTCTTTTTCTATCCCCAACAAATCAAACACTGATTGCTGCAACGCAGCATCATGAATACGAATGGATCCTCCACCCAACTCTGTTCCATTTAAAACAATGTCATATGCGCGTGACAAACAGGCTCCCGGATTTTTTTCTAAAGTTTCTAAGGCATTCACATGAGGCGCTGTGAATGGATGATGGAGCGCAACCCAACGTTTTGCGTCTTCATCATATTCAAACATCGGAAAATCCACTACCCACAGAAAGCGCCACCCCTCTTGCACCAAACCCAGATCGTGAGCGATTTTCACCCTCAGCGCACCCAAAGTATCACTGACGATTTTTGATTTATCCGCACCAAAGAAAATAATATCTCCATTTTGCGCGCCCGTTGCCTTGAGAATCGCTTGCAAGACATCTTCTTTTAAAAATTTCACAATGGGTGATTGCAACCCTTCCACCCCTTTTTCTACATCATTTACTTTTATGTAAGCCAAACCCTTGGCTTTATATTGTTTAACGAAATGAGTGTAGTCATCAATTTCTTTTCGTGATAATTTCTCACCCCCCTGCGGGATTCGTAAGGCGGCAACACGCCCTTCTGGATCATTAGCAGGATGTGCGAACACATGAAATTCCGATTGTTTAACCAGATCACTGATTTCAACCAATTCAAGGGGGATACGCAAATCAGGTTTATCACTGCCGTAACGCAACATGGCTTCTCGATAGGTCATGCGTGGAAAAGTATCAGGCAATTCAACTTGCAACAATTCTTTGAATAAGGTTTTCATCAAACCTTCTAGCAATTCATACATAAATTCTTCGTCGATGAAAGAAGCCTCTACGTCTAATTGTGTAAATTCAGGTTGACGATCAGCGCGCAAATCTTCATCGCGAAAACAACGTGCAATTTGGTAGTAGCGATCCATACCTCCCACCATTAACAATTGTTTAAAGAGTTGGGGTGATTGAGGTAGCGCAAAAAAATGACCCGGCTGCGTACGGCTAGGCACTAAATAATCGCGCGCACCTTCAGGTGTGGCTTTTGTTAAGATCGGTGTTTCGATATCTAAAAAACCATTTTTATCAAAATAGTTTCGAATAAGATGGGTGGCTTTGGCACGAAATTGAAAACGCGCTTGCATATCAGGACGACGCAAATCTAATACGCGGTATTTTAATCGCACTTCTTCAGACACTTTATCGGCGTATTCATCCACTGAAAAAGGCAGGGGATCCGCTCGGTTAAGGATCGTCAGTTCAGTGACGTCCACTTCTATTTTCCCCGTTTTTCGCTGAAGATTTTCTGTGCCTGCCGGACGTTTTCTCACGACACCCACGACTTTTAATACATATTCATGACGAATTTGATTCGCTAACTCAAAATTTTGTTTTTGGGTGGGGTTAAAAACAATTTGCACAATGCCCTCGCGGTCACGCAAATCAACAAAAATTACACCACCATGATCACGGCGGTTAGCCACCCATCCACACAGCGTAATCGTTTTATCTAACAATGCTTCTGATACTTGACCGCAATAATGAGTGCGCATGAGACTTAATCCTGATTGAGTTTTTTAAAAGGTTGTAACACCCCAAGTGAAATAACAAATTTTAATGCTTCATCCACCGTCATGTTTAATTCAACAACATCTTCCTTGGGCACTAACATTAAAAATCCTGACGTGGGATTAGGTGTCGTAGGAATAAAAATAGTCACAAACTCTTTATTCATTTCAGCATTCAACCGAGGCGAACCATTACCCGTTTGAAATGCGATGCTGTATAACCCTGCACGCGGGTATTCCACCAATAATACTTTTCGGAAAGATTGTCCTGTGGGTGAAAATAATGTTTCTAAAATTTTCTTTGCACCCGCATAAATAGTACGAACCAAGGGAATGCGCGCCAAAATACTTTCCCATATATTCACCAACCACTTGCCCACAAAGTTAGTCACCAAAAATCCAGTAATGACCAATACCAGCAAGGAGAGGATGACACCAAACCCAGGGATTTTTACACCCAACAAAGCTTCGGGCCGATAGGCAAAGGGCAATAAAGACAGGCTATTATCGAGTAACTCCACCACAAACTTAATGATGAGCAAAGTAATCCACAAGGGCAACCACACCAACAAACCTGCAATTAAATAGCGTCTGATTAACTTCATTTTTCATCCCCTGACGATGTGGTCGTGGTGTGAGTTGTTTTTTCTTGTGGCTGAGTTGCTTTTTCCTGAGGCTGAGCTGTTTCTGTTTCAGCAGATTTTTTCTCTGTGGTATTTTTGTTTTTATTCTTAAAATCAGTCACATACCACCCCTCTCCTTTTAATTGAAAGGAAGGCGAGGAAATTAATTTTTCTAAATCGGGTTTTTGACAGTGAGGACAAACAGTTAATGCCGCATCTGCTATTTTTTGCATTGCCTCAAAATGATGCTGACATGTTTTACATTGATATTCATAAAAAGGCATAATGACTCCGCGAACCAATCTCTCCTGCGCAGGAGAGATAAACCACAAAACCAAAAATTATAGCAAAACAAGAGATAAAACTTAAGTTTTCTTCCTTCATAAGGACACGCTGTGCAAAGAACCATTATCCAGCGCCCCCGCACTGGACAAATTGTGGACGCAACGCTGCATCACCTTCTCCAGCGCGTCTATCAAGGACGCGGCGTCAATCACCCTTCAGAATTAGAAACGGGCTTGGCACAACTGCATCCTTGGCAGACTTTATCCAACATCGATCACGCTAGCGCCCTCCTGTATCAAGCCTGGTTAGAACAAAAACGGGTATTGGTGATTGGCGATTTCGATGCAGATGGCGCCACCGCCACAACCATCGCACTACGCGCACTAAAAAGCCTTGGGTTTCAATCAGTGAATTTTCTGGTCCCTAATCGCTTTACCTATGGGTATGGGCTCACACCTGAAATTGTCGACGCTGCTGCGCATTTTTCCCCTCAGCTGATCATCACAGTGGATAACGGTATCGCCAGTCATAGGGGCGTAGAAACAGCAAAAGCAAAAGGCATACAAGTATTAATTACCGATCACCATTTACCTGGCCCCACCCTGCCCGCCGCCGATGTGATCGTGAATCCCAACCTCCCAGAAGACACCTTCCCAAGCAAAGCCATGGCAGGTTGCGGTGTTATTTTTTATGTCATGCTTGCGCTCCGAGCCAGTTTGCGCGCCCATCATCACTTCAATGAGACACTACCCGAACCCAATTTGGCTGAATTACTCGATTTGGTCGCACTCGGGACAGTCGCCGACGTTGTCCCTTTCGATCAAAATAATCGTATTTTTGTGCATCAAGGCATCAAGCGCATTCAAGCCAAACACTGTTGCCCGGGGCTTTTAGCCTTACTGGAAGTGGCAGGACGACAACCCGAACAAATCAGCGCAACAGATTTAGCTTACGCGCTGGCGCCTCGCTTGAATGCAGCGGGACGACTCGACGATATGTCGCTGGGCATTCATTGCTTGCTCACAGATGATTTAGAGGAGGCACGTCGTATTGCCACTCAACTCAATAATTTGAATCAAGAGCGGCGTACCATTGAAACACAAATGCAACAAGAAGCGTGGCGTAATTTGTCTTATGATTCTTTCCACACTATCAACGCACAATTACCCGCGGGCATTTGTTTGTTTGATGAAAAATGGCATCAAGGCGTCATCGGTATTTTAGCGGGGCGCATCAAAGAAAAACTACACCGCCCTGTGATTGCCTTTGCCAAAGTTTCAGATACAGAATTAAAAGGGTCTGCTCGCTCTATCCCTGGCATCCATATTCGCGACATATTGGATTATATCGCCACACGTCACCCTGACTTACTTGAAAAATTTGGCGGTCATGCCATGGCAGCAGGGCTCTCTCTTAAACAAACACATTTTTCACGTTTTGCTCGTGTCTTTAATGCCGCCATCGAAAAATACAGCACACCCGATATACTCAAAGCACAGGTATTAACAGACGGCGAACTCCAATTAACCGATATTTCTCTCGAGCTTGCCACGCTTTTACGTCAGTCGGGCCCTTGGGGAACCGCCTTTCCTGAACCCCTGTTTGATAACCACTTTCAATTACTTCAGCAAACCCTCCTAGCCGACAAACACCTCAAAATGCGCCTGAGTCTTCCTGGACACAGCACAATACTCGACGCCATCGCCTTTTCAGTGGACAGAGAGCAATGGCCCAATTATCAAGCAAATACCATCCATGCGGTGTATCGATTAGACATCAATGAGTATCGAGGATTGCGCAAAGTTCAGCTAATAATTGACCAATTTGATGCCACTCCCACCCTGCCACAGCTGTGATCCCCCCTCAAGCTTGTAAGATATCCGCACTTCTTCTCTGCCTCCCTCCTGGGGCAGCTACACTGTAAACATACCCAGGACAAACTACGGAGGCAAAATCATGAGACCATCCCACTCAGGAAGCGACGCGATACAACCCTTTTATGATGAAGAATTCCTTGGTGAAATTGATATTTTTGAGGATAACAGAGAGTCTCTGGAAGAAAAGCAACGCCGCAAAGCCCGACTAGATGCCTTGGAAGAAAAGCGACAAGCACAATCACTACGCAAACAAATCGATTATTTGTACGATCGAGAATTTGTTAACCTGAACAGCCAAACACGCGGCAAACGCTCCAACAAAGATACTTTCTGATTTCCCCTCAGACAAGACACGCAAACATGTTGCGTGTCTTGTGGCTTAGCTCCACTTCAATTTCTATCTTGACCTTGGCAGCTCGGATGAGTAGGATATGCACGTTCTTATTCCCCGGTAGCTCAGTCGGTAGAGCAAATGACTGTTAATCATTGGGTCACTGGTTCGAGTCCAGTCCGGGGAGCCATCCGCCTTCGCTACGCTACGGCGGACTTCGCCCGCCAGAAAAGATCACCGCACTCCCAACATCCTCAAATCTCGAGGCGGATGATCCGCCGTAGCGCGTAGCGCGAAGGCGGACTTCTAACCGACCCAACTAAATAATAAAAATAAAAAAGGAACACCACCATGCACTACGTCTACAAACTACAAAGTCTCTCCCATCCAAATCAAATTTACACTGGCTGCACCAACGATTTAAAACGTCGATTGACTGAACACAACCTTGGCAAATCACCTCATACAAAAAAATATTGTCCCTGGAAACTCACCCTCTACCTCGCCTTCCCCGAAAAACAAAAAGTTGAGGAGAGACGATTCCGCACCGTGCTTAAAAACGCTGCAAAACAGCCGCCTAATTTTGCTGGAAACATGATCGTTGCTACTTGGGGATGCGGTATTGACTGTAGATCGTTTGCTATCATTAATGCTCAAACGGGGAAAGTTTGGTTCCCTGATTTTGGCATGACATCTGCACCCATTGATCACCCAAAATACAAGGGACGGCTTGGGTATTATTACTGGAAAAATAGCAATTTATTTGTTGCCATAGGCTCTCAAGGTTTTGGAGCAGTGCCTGGAGTTTATTATTATCTGTGGACAGGTAAAGAATTAAACCTTTTGCAAACCGAGATGAACTAATGTTAAAATAAAACCACTGTAGATTGCTTTAGGCACTTTTTAATTTTTGCCTGGAAAAAATTACCAGGTACAGCTTGCCAGAGTCACTATTTACACTCCCTTGCATCATCCATCATCGCTTGTTCGATTACATTATAAGCAGAGGGGGTTGGATGAATAAAGTTGTAGAAAATATAATGATCTGGATTAAAATCCGCGTTCTTTGCCGTATTGCCACAGCTGGTTTTCCAGTTAGTATAATGGAAATTTCACCATGACAAAAAATATAAACATTGACTTATATCAAATAAAATCTTTTTCTGAAAACCCCACACAAGGTAATCTTGCAGGCGTAATTCCAGCTGCGGAAACCCTCTCTGAAACAGACATGCAGAAGATAGCAGAACAAATTGGAGCGTCAGAATCCGCATTTATTTTACCGTCAGCTTGCGCAGATCTACGTATTCGGTGGTTTACACCTAATGCCGAAGTAGGCATGTGCATACATGCAACACTTGCTGCACTGGCTGTCGCGCAGATGCGCGGTGACATCTCCAAAGAATTTATTCGTGTGGAAACCAAAAACGCAACATTATTATGCCATTTACGAAGCAACAGCATCCTTGTTCATGTCCCCAGCTACCAACTTGTTTCACAAACCCCACTTGACACAGCCACACTGTCTCTCATGCCACTCTCTGCTGCCCAAATTGTAGAGACGCCCGGCATCGTAAAAATTTTTGATGACCGTGAATTAATAATAGAAGTGCGATCTCTGGATGATTTGCGTCACCTCAAACCTACGCAAGAAAACTATACGAGCATTTGTCATCAACTTAATGTCACGGGCATTTCAATATTTACAAAACAAACCCTGCATGCTTCCAATCAAATTCACACCCGCGAATTTGCCCCACTTTACGGATACCTAGAAGACCCTTTGTGTGGGATGGCAGCGGGCGCCATCTACACCTATTTAAACGAAAAAAATCCTCTCAAAGTTGAACAAGGTTATTTTTGTAATACCTCGGGCATCATTCAAGTTGAGCCCGGGGAAGATAGCACCGTATGGATTGGCGGAACCTATTGCGTCAGCGCACATACACCCAACTTTAGAATAGCTACCCACGACACCCCTTCAATATAAAAACGCCTTCATAATCCATGAAAACATCCGCCAAAAAACCTACAAAAGAAATAATTTCATGCCCAGAAGGCAGTTGCTTGGTTCGTGCGCATGACAAAAAGAAAAAGAATAAACGGGGAGAACCCTATATCCAACATGTCCACAACTACTGCCGCATGATGCCTAATTATTTTGACAATTTCTGCAAAACAGAAAACCCAGAAAATCCCGACCTTACTTACACCATACTTACCGCATTTGGAGAGGCTCGAGGTGAGTCCAATGAAAGCATCAAGGCTATTGCATGGGTAATGAAAAATCGAAAGCAAATTAAAAAATGGAAAGGCACATACAAAAATATCGTTTTAAGCGAGCGCCAGTTTGATTGCTGGAATCCTAGCGACAAAAATTATCCCACCATTTTACGGATTATCCATCATGATAAAAAAGAACAAGAAACCTGGGAAAAATGTAAAAAAATTATTGAAGTATTTCTTCCCCCGATCGATTCTATATTGGTTTAACCCAAGATCTAAAACGCCGCTTTGAAGAACACAACCTTGGCAAATCACCCCATACAAAAAAATATTGTCCCTGGAAACTCACCCTCTACCTCGCCTTCCCCGAAAAACAAAAAGCTGAAAATTTTGAAAAATATTTAAAATCAGGATCAGGCAGGACATTTGCGAAAAACCATTTTTGAATTAGAATGGGGCCTTAAAAAAAACAATAGAAGCCCCATGGCAATCTATACTCCTCGTACTTGAAGATCTGGAATTTTTTCGCTTGATGTTGGGTTAGATGGAAACGTTCTGATTGAGAAAAATCGCAGGAATATTAGACATATTTCGAGGTTTTTTGATTGAAGAACGTTTCCAGATGACCCAATAGCAAGATGAAAAAAACCAGTATCTTCAGGTCCGAGGAGTATATACCCCTTGTACCTGAAGGGGTATAGAAATCCCGCCTGCTTTGGTATAAAATACCAGTAAAATTCAAAGGAAACCCTCGAATATGACTGGTATTAAAAGGAACCTAGAAGCCAAGCTAAATCACCTACTGAACCACTTCCCCGCTATCGTCGTTTTAGGCGCCAGGCAAGTGGGCAAGACAACGTTAGCAAAACAAATGGCACCCACATGGCATTATTTCGATTTAGAAAAACCTAGCCACTTTGAACAAATAAGTCATGACCCCGAATTTTTCTTCGAACGATACCCTAAGCATCTCATTTTAGACGAAGCGCAGTTCTATCCCACTATTTTCAATGTGCTGCGCGGTGAAATTGATAAATTTCCCAACTTAAATAAGCGATTTATTTTAACGGGGTCAAGCAGTCCTGATAGGTTAAAGCATGTCTCGGAATCGTTAGCAGGTCGTGTTGCTCTGCAAGAACTCGGCACATTAAAAGTAAACGAATATGCTGGCAAAGCACTTAGTCCTTTTTATCGCATTTTCGAATCCACCCCGGACAAGAAAGAAATACAATTTGCAAAACCACCGTTGACGTTAGATCAAGTACACGATGTATGGTTTAAAGGAGGTTACCCAAAAGCAAGCTTATCCACCTCTCACGCATTTTATCTTGAATGGATGGATAATTATTTTAATACCTACATCAACCGCGATATTGCTTCACTATTTCCAAAATTAAATAAACTGGCTTATCAGCGCTTTATTACAATGTTAGGACATTTGTCCGGCACGATCATTAATCGTTCTAATATCGCGCGCGCTATTGAAGTAAGCGAACCGACAGTGCGTGAATATCTTACTATTTCAGAAGGAAGTTATTTATGGCGACAACTCCCTAGCTACGAAAATAATGTGACAAAATCCATTGTGAAAATGCCAAAAGGTCATCTGCAAGACACCGGCTTATTACATTATCTCCTTAAAATTCAAAATATTGATGCATTATATAGCCACCCTGTGGTAGGGCGATCATTTGAAAGTTTTGTGATTGAAGAAATTATCAAAGGTTTACAAGCAAGCCCGATAACCAATTGGCAAACCTATTATTATCGAACACGCAATGGTGCTGAAATTGATTTAATTTTGAAAGGTCCGTTTGGTATTTTGCCTATCGAAATCAAATACGGCGCCAACACACCACTTAAAGAGCTCAGGAGCTTGAAAGAATTTATAAAAGAACACGATCTGCCGTTTGGATTATTGATCAATCAATCTTCTGAAGGTAAATGGCTCACAAAAGAAATTTTTCAACTACCTTGCGGTTGGTTGTGATGCACTGGTGAGGGCCAGCAACTTGTGCAGGGTGACTAGCCTAGAAAGTCCTGCGGTAACATATACCCCCAGTCCCTTCAGGTACAAGGGGTATGGACATTACTCAACGGTAAGTTACTGTTGGTGTAACCTAACGATCACTTATAAGTAGGAAAAAGTCATTATAGTGCATTGACTTTATTCTGAACAAATCATAGAGTTGAGTATGGGCAGCTGAGGTGGTTGATATCATGAGCACAGCGTATCAATTTCAATTTATTTTTTTATATTCTGATAGCATCAGCCTCCCAGCACGCGTCTGCTTTTCTTCTGCTTCTTTTCGTCGGGCTCCTCTTCCCTGCCACGCTTCTCCCTAGGGATGTTCGCCTATTATCCCGTCTTCTCTAGGGGAATCAGAGGAGTATACAATGTAGCGCAACCGCAATGCATTCCCTATAACAGAAACCGAACTTAAACTCATCGCTAATGCACCTATCATTGGATTTAATAATATTCCTGTCCATGGGTAAAGCACGCCAGCAGCAATAGGGATGCAAAGAATATTATAAACAAAGGCAAGAAATAAATTTTCACGGACATTTCGCATGACTTTATTGCTAAGTTGTCTGGCACGCACTACCCCTTTCAAATCACCTTTTATCAAAGTAATATCTGAACTTTGAATAGCCACATCAGCTCCTGTGCCCATTGCTATACCGATATCTGCTTCCGCTAAAGCAGGTGCATCATTAATTCCATCACCCACCATAGCAACGAGATACCCTTTTTCTTTTAATTTTTTTACAATTAAATTTTTTTGTTGTGGTAAAACTTCTGCTTCAACATTATCGATACCTAATTTTTTGGCAACAGCATTTGCTGTTATGCTATTATCGCCCGTCACCATCATAATTTTAATACCTTCTCGTCTCAATAAATTAAGAGCAGGAATAGCCGAAGATTTAATAGGATCACTTACGCTAATTAACCCTGCGAGTTGATCACCCACCACAACGTACATAACCGTTTCCCCATTTTGACGTAATATTTTTGCTTTTTCTTCCAACACTTCAGTTACGATATTTAAATCATCTAATAGTCTAATGTTCCCTAAAGCAACTCTTTTACCCTCCAAAAATCCTTTTACACCTTTACCTGTTTCTGAGAAAAAATCAGTAACTTTTAATAAGGAAAGTTTGCTTTCCCTGGCTGCGCTTACAATTGCATTTGCTAAAGGATGCTCACTTTGATTTTCTAAACTCGCAGCTACAAGTAAAATTTTATTTTCATCAAAATTCGGTGCGGCAATTATATTTTTGACCACAGGCTTTCCCAGTGTAAGCGTGCCCGTTTTATCAATAACTAAAAAATTCACTTTTTCAAAGCGCTCCAAGCTTGCCGCATTTTTTATTAAAATCCCTGCCTGTGCGCCCCTTCCTATACCCACGGTAATAGACATCGGCGTTGCCAAACCAAGCGCACAGGGACAAGCAATGATTAACACTGAAATTGCAGAAATGAATCCATACGTTACAGCAGGGTTAGGACCCACAAACATCCAAACAAAAAAAGTAACCATTGAAATAAACAAAACAATCGGAACAAAATAACCAGAAACACGATCAGCCACTCGTTGGATAGGTGCGCGCGTATGCTGTGCATCTGAAACAAGCTGTACAATCTGCGCAAGCATTGTTTCTTTTCCCACACGATCAGCACGCATAATAAAACTACCCGATAAATTTAATGTACCACCCATCACTTTTACTCCTACTCCTTTTTCAACAGGAATAGATTCACCCGTGATCATGGATTCATCTACAGCACTATTACCTTCAGTGACTTCACCATCTGTCGGAATTTTCTCACCAGGCTTCACCCTCAATAAATCGTTAACCTGAACATCCTCCAAAGCGATCTCCACTTCATTATCTTTATTTATTTTATGTGCCATTTTGGGTGACAGATCCAATAGCGCACGTAACGCACCACTTGTTTCGTTGCGTCCTTTTAATTCTAATACTTGCCCCATCAGAACTAATGTTGTTATCACACTTGCAGCTTCAAAATAAAGATTTACCTCACCACCCGGTGAACGAAAAGCAGATGGGAATATCCCCGGGAAAAACAGAGCAATAATGCTGTAGCCATATGCAACCATCGTTCCTAACGATATCAAGGTAAACATATTTAAATGACGTTCGAGAATAGAAATTCCGCCTCGTTTTAATAAAGGCCACCCACACCCCAAAGTAACAAGTGTTGCTAAAATAAATTGAATCCAAGAAGAAGTATGGGAAGAAATTAAATGCACAACACTTGCAATAACAGGAAAATGCATTCCCATGCTAAGAAATAAAATGGGAGCACTCAAAATAACGCCCATCCAAAACCGTCTCGACATATCAGTTAGTTCTTTATTTAAAGCATTTTCCTGCAAGACACCTTTAAGCTCTAACGCCATACCACAAATAGGACAATTTCCTGGATGATGGCGGATAATTTCAAGGTGCATTGGGCAGGTATAAAATAAATTATGGGTTGATGACACAGAATGATTGCTTTCTTGAACATGACCACGAGATAAATTCACTATACAATTCCTTTAAACATTAGTTTGTTAATTGGCACAGACTTTTTTATCATTGGCCGCCTTGCGTCTGAACTTTATACCCGTCGTACCTCAAGAGTAAGCAGTCAACTTGATCAAGAAGAAGGCGAAACTCTGGCTTCTACCTTGACGCTTACACCGCCTTGAGGCCCACGCGGCACGTCTTTCGCAGCGAAAAAACCTTGCGAAGATAAGGGGGATTCTTTTTGTTCCGCCCGCTCCCGCAACTTTCTTTGCTCTTTTAAGGCCCTTAATTCTTTTCGTTCTGGCTCACTCAAGGGGGCACCACGTCTTCCTAAAGTAAATGCCAAAGCATCATTGCCACACTTAGCCGCTAGATATAATAAACCATGCCCCTCGCCATCCGATTTATTGGGATAAAAATCAATTAAATAGTTAAACAACACATCTCTGTCTACGGTATGGGCATATTCTACCAATAAGAAAAATGGGTGCCTAAAGCGAGTTAATAATTCTTCTAATAAGCAATTTGCGACAGACGGCGCATCTTCCATAGCCGCACACTCCAACGCATCCACATAATCACCAAGACGTAAACAATTAACGCTTCGATCCAGAGAAACACATTCATACACACGCGATAAATTTTTTGATTTAACCGTAAGCATAAAATCGGATCTGGATCGGATTTTTGCTTCAGCATCAGCCTTGGCTTTTGCTGCCATTTCTTCCTGCAAACATGTTGCTTCAGCGTCGGCTCTAATTTTTTCTTCGGCGTCAGCCTTGGCTTTTGCGTCAGCCTTGGCTTTTGCTTCGGCATCGGCTCTGGCTTTTGCTTCAGCCTCAGCCTTAGCTCTGGCATCAACCCTGGTTTTTATTTCTGCTTCTTCTCTCAGGCGTGCTGCTTCAGCTCTGGCTTGAACAGCAGCCTTTCTTTGTGCATCTAGTTGAGCTTGTTTATAACGACTGGGGTGAGCCAAAACGGCAGCTTGCGCACCCACAGTTTCTGTACTTGACGCCGCCGCCGGTTTTGATTTTTTTTGTTGTGCTCTATTTGATTTGGAGACAGCATTATCTATTTTTGATGTGACTGCATGAGATTTATTTTTAGATACAGGAAATGGAAACGGTTCACCTCGTACCGCTTCATAGAGCGCACAAAACACATCTTCTTTTTGCTTTAACAATAAGCGCTTCCTATGAGAAGGATTATTTTTATCGTAAAGTTCAATGGCACGTTCATCTTGCTGCTTATCAAGTGCCTCTTCAAAAGAAGAAATGCTGGCAGAGGCAACTGCAAAATTCGGTTTTTTAGCTAGCAAACCTTCCAGCCCTTTTTTTTCAAAAATGAGCGCTATCATCCCTCTCATTTTTTTCTCATCTATATTCCTCTCCAAAAATTCTCTCTGTTCAGCCGTGATAGAGGCCTCATCTGAAGGCAAATAAAATACCCAAAAAATAATACTCATTCGTGAAAAGCTATGGCACAACATTTTATAATAGCCAATTTCAAAGGGTGTTTTACCGTCTTCTTTATCTCGAAATTTTAGATCTGCACCTCCCAACACCAACTTTTCACATATTGTTTCATTTTCCATCAATACTGTCATATAAAGCGAAGAACGACCCTGTCCATCCAAATCTGGTTTTGCACCATATTTTTCTAATAAAAGTAAACTTAAGTTTTCAAATCCACCCGCAATCAATTGCGTCAGCGGCGTCATTTCATTAATTAATAAATTAGGATCCAAACCTTTTTCCAATAACATTTTCAGAATGATTGAAAATTTTTCTTTATCTCTTTCAGAAACAGCTCTTACTTCTACATCAAGTGCATTCGGTGTTCTGATTCCAAGAGAATTTAAAATTATTATCCATAAAAATTCTTGGCTATTTCCTGAAGATAAGAATGGTTTGCCCAACGATTCCATAAAACGAAAAGGCGTTACACTCGCACCATGCTCAAAAAACAACTTTACCATCGCCATTTTCTCATTAGGCAACAAAAATCGACTGGACAATACTACGTATAGAGGAAAACACGCATTCTCAGAAAAATCAGGGTGCACCCCTTTTTCTAAAAGTAACTGAGCTGTTTTGCGAAATCCGACTTCAGCTGTACGCTTAAGCGCAGTGGGTATCTGAGTGGGTTCAGGCAATGCATAAGGAGGCGCCCCCTCTAACACAACACCATATTGGATCAAGAGAGTGGCTACCCTAAAAGCACATTCATCATAAATGGATGGGACACCCGCCTGATTACCCTGTTCTTGCTTTATCACATTCACCAGCATTCCCAGAAAAAAAGACAGGGGATTATCGTTTTCTCCTTCCCCTTCGAGGTAATGAAGTTGAAGACCTTTTTTTAGTAAAAATTCCATTTTTTCGTAAAGAACATTAAGATGCATGCCACCCGATGAAACTTCTTTACATATCTTTAAAAAAACATAATACATCACCTTCATTGATTTTAAATTTTCATATTCAGTGTTTATAAAATCCGGGAAAATATCAAAAATTTTAGCTAAATGAGAAAGGGCTGAGGGTGCCTCAGAACGCAGATAAGAAACAATAATCCCTTTTACCAAGCTTGCTCTACCTTCAGCAGGGAGCGCATTTAAACAAGCCAAATGGCCTGAATTTTCTATTTCAAATAAATCCAAAGCGGAAGTAACATCAGCCAAACTCACCGCCTCCTCAAAAGAAGCAGATTTATCCATTAACAAACTCTCTGGTTTTTTATTTTCGCTCAACGCAGCTTCATCTATTTTTCTTTGCCTCAAAACATCAAGTAAAAATAAGCGAGACGACTCATTTAAACCTTTCATCATTCTTCTTACATAAAGACAGTGTCTTTCATCCTTTGGATCAAACACCCATAAAATCATTCGCTCAACCAACGATAATTCCTTCTTTTGATCAGATCTTTTCTTTTTAACTCGCTCCAGAGCACAATCAAAAGCGGTTGAATTGATTGTACCTGGCATATTGAATGCAACATTGGCTCCGCGCAAAACCAACGCTCTACACATTCCTTCATTTTCTTTCAAAATCGTTCTCATCAAAGGAGATATTTTTTGCCCATCCACATCAAGTGAAGCACCCCGCTTTAAAAGCAACTCAATTAAAGGCATTTTTTGAAAATCAATCGCATCAGCCAGTGGCGAGCATGATTGATAAAGACCATCTATATTCGCGCCTTTTTCTAACAACAACTCAATGGTTGACAGTTCAAGCAAGCCATCTCTGTACATCAATATAGCTTTCGATAAAAATGGAACAAGAGGAGCACTGCCGCTATTATCGGAATGAGGAGCTATCCTTCTCATAAATTCTTCAGGTTTAAACGTAGCACCCTGACTAAACAAATCTTTAACCATTTGCTCTTTCATTGTTGTAGGTATTTTTGAACGTAAGAGTTCTTCTAAAACAAAAATACCATTTTTATTAAAATCTGGATGAATTTTATGTTTTTTTAATAACAACGTGTAGGTTTCAAACAAACCATAACGAATACAGGTCACCAAAAATGGTAATTTAACACCTCTTGTATCTAACTTAGTATACGGAGGCATCCCTTCTAATTTAAGCCCTTTTTCAATACATAAATCGACAACCTCTTTAAAATAAGCATCAACAGAAAAACAAAAAACTGACCCAAATTTTTCAACCGCCAAATCGAGGGATAAAAACAAATACTCAAGAGGCGTCCAACCTTCATAGAGACCTCCCGGAAGGTAATCAGCACGCGCACCATGTTGAAATAAAATTTTTAATTTTCTAATGTATTCTGCTGCATAAAACGAATCAACAGTAACTTTAAATACACTCGAACAAAAACATTCATACACAGGCGTGATATTTTCAGCATAATAATTTAAAGAAAAATCAGATTCCCTTTTTAATAAGGCATCCATTTTTTCTACTGAACCCGGCTCACTCGTTTGAATAAAAACACTCAATGCTTTCCTTAAAAAATCATTTTTTTTATTTTTATCACTGGCTGTTAATGCATCTAAAAAATCCAATTGTTCTGGAATTCTAGGATCAAATAATTTAATCGCTTCTTCGCTTAACAAATCATCTTGTGCAGCTTGTTCGAATGATTCAATAGGGATAGGGAACATATAAAACAATCTCCTTAAAAATAAAGTAAAATAATGTATCGCACCAGCACACTGATTCACTGATTTTATCCGGTGGCATCTTATCTTGTATTTATCTTTAAGTCATTTTTCATTCAAAAAATGCTCGAGTCAGCGGTGCTAGCCCTGTGCTTTTTTGAATGAAAAATAACACAATCTAAGCATCACCGGACAAAATCAGTGAATCAGTGTACTCAGGCATATTTTTGAAATTTTAGGGTCTGTTTACAATTCGCCAGGCTTCCCTCTGGCCGCCATGCTCCCTCTGGGGCATACTTTCCGAGGACAAATCTTTTTTACTGAGAGGAAATACATTTTGACATACTCAGACATTAATTATAAACAAATCACATTAAAAATAGACTCCGCGGCCCACTACTGCCAGGAAAAGCTCCTGAGTAAAATTCTTTTCAATGATGGGGGATATTTTTTTTGCCATTTACGTGATTCACTTTGCCCACTCTTCTCTCATTTTCATTTCAGTTTCGACTTCAGCACAGACCAACCCCAACAAGCAGTGGATATACTCTCTTCCTTTGTTGCCTCGATCAGCACAGCGCTTACTCTCCCCGAGCCCACAAACTCTTCCATCTGCCCTGCACTCAACTCCCTTAAATCACCACCGCAAGGATTACATTCTCTGCTCTACTTGCAAACACAAATCGACGATTTGAAAAAACAAACTGAATCTCCAACCACCTCCTCTAGGCCTCATTCTCCTTCGAACAGGCTTGCCGCTGCCGAGCTTATCCGGCACGCTCTTCCTCATTTTGAAACCTTTATCGAGCTTTACTTCATCAAAATCGCATTAAAAACAGCAGGGGAAGCCATCCTAAAATCACCCGAAGAAATCAGAGACCAAAGCTACATTCATCACATTGCAGCCCAATTTGCTGATACACGTTACCGCTCTTTATTGCATCACCCTCACGGCTTAAGCCCTGCTGTAAAAATATTTTTATTTATCCTCGTTACTTTATTGACAGGCATTGTGCCCGGTTTAATCGTCTCAGCTATCCTGGCAAAAACAAGTTATACCCAAACGGGTAGCATACGATTTTTTGATTCTCCTAGCCAACGCCTGATGCGCGGCATCATCGATAGAACATCCAATATGCATTATAAAGAATTAGACAACACGCTGGGGAAAAAGAAAGTACGTGAAAACCCCGCCATTCGTAAACTCCATCATGACCACCCCAAATACGCTCATCATTTTGTTGAGATCATAAGCTATTTTCACAAAACAAATTTGGGTCCAAATAGCCAGCAAGGTAATACACTCATCAAATTTCTCACCAAGCATTCTGAACATGCTGAATCCATCGCCAATGCTTCAGCTGTTTTTCACAACCTTGCTTACGCCCTCTATGGTGAACGCATCTCTCAAGATGGCGGCAACTTAACACGCAATGTAATGGGTTTCATTTCCTGCGAACTACAAACACAACACCCTGAATTAGCAAATGCATTTTCAACTTTATCAAACTTACCTTTGGGGCTCATCGAGGAGCAAGATGTTCTAAACCTTGCCACACAACTTCCCACAATAGAAAAAATAACAAACAAACTGAAAAAATTAGCTCCTGAACTTCGAACACAAGAACAACTGCGCACACTTATTTCTTCCTCTTTTGATAAAGAAAAATCGTCAAATCCCTTGCCCTAATCTGATTTTTTTGCCTTTACCCAATACTGCCCCCCCAAAGGCAATTTACTTAAATATGATTCAAGCAAAACCAATCGAGAAAATTTGGGAGGGAAAAACAGGCAAAACGCTTGCTGAAGATTCGAAAATCCCGCTTGTTTTAAATGATTTTTTAATTCAGAAGGTGCAAGCAATACCGCATCCTTATCATAAGGACACACTTTGACGAGCCGACGTGTAACAGGATTATAAGGATTGTGTTCAAATAAAAAAATATGCCCCCCCGGCTTTAGGCGATGAAATAGTTTTTTCATGACCTTGGCACGCATAATGGGTGGGATGTGATGAAAAACGTTTGCAACAAAAATCAAATCCACCGCTTCCCTGGGTTCTTCTTCATCTTTCTCTTGAAAAAACATCACACCAGGACACTGCTCACTTGCCACCGTGAGACTCTCAGAAGAAACATCAGAACCCACTATTTTAGCTGTTGGAAAGGCGCATTGAAGAAAAGGAATATTACGGCCTATTCCACACCCATACTCAAGCATACTCGAAATAGGACAGAGAATTTGTTTTCTAACAATATCTATTTTATATTTTGCAAAATAAGCATCATCTGCCGAAAAAAACCGCGTACCCTCTCCCAACAAGACATTATAATTTTTTGTAAAACGATCAAAATCCACAACATTCTTCACAACGATACTCCTTAGAATCTTGCTCTCAATGAAATTGATCTTTCCTGAGCATGGAGAAGTGCTACCTGATCAAGCAAAGTACGAGAAAGTAGTTCAGGATGTGAAAACAAGGGAAAATGACCGGTAGGAAGAGTAATCACCCGCATCGCATCCACACGCTCATACATTCTCTGCTGTTCTTCAATCGGCAGCACCTCATCCTCTTGGCAGGCAATATACACCTTTGGAATTCGGCCAAAATTATCTTTCGTCAATCTAACAACATCTTTCATGGGTCCTAGCGGTTGAGGTCGCAAACAAGCAAGCGCTTGCTCTGCTTCTGGTTGACTACAACCCCTGTAAAATACATCTCTTACCCTGGGCGTTTTATGCAATCCAATGAATTTCTTTTGATCATCCACCCAAAATTCACTTGCTAATTTGGAAGGCTGTTTGGTTTTTCGCGTTTCAAGCAATACAGAACTCCCCGTTTCAGGGATATAAGCCGTCACATAGATCAACGCAGCAATTTCATCAGGCACCGCTTCCGCAACTTGTGAAATCACCGCACCTGCCATACTGTGTCCTACTAAAACAACATCACCTTGACAACGTCGTGCCAACGCAATCACTTCTTCGACATACGTATTTAAATAAATCTCATTTTTCCCCTGCTCACAATCAGGAAAATGACATGCCCATACCTCTTGTCCTTCCGCCCTTAACAAAGAAGCGACTTTATCCCAACATCTTTTATCATGCCAGGCGCCATGTACCAATACGTAACTGTTTTTCACAATCTTGTTCCTTACTCGTTTTGATATACCATGCCTTTGCAAAAAAACCGCTCCTTTGGTTTGACATTCCTTCGTTTTTATTCTTGAATTAGTTTCCAACCCTTATTTCACAGGAAGAAATGATGAAAAAACGGACTTTATCAAGCATCGCCTTAGCCTCGTTATTACTGTTTTCAACCGCATGGGCACAACCCAACACGAATGAAACTGCTCAAAAAATCATAGAAAATTGGTTTTCTGCCATGAAAAACCATGATTTAGATCAAGCAGGCCATTATCTTGCCCCTCAATTTGTCTCTATTCACACAGACGGTCTCGTACGAAATAAGGCAGGCGAGCTCGAGTTGATCAAAAATTTGCAGATGAAATCGTATGATCTCACTGATTTTAAATTTTCACAAAGTGGCAACATCATCGTTGTCACCTACAAAGACAAAGGTCAAGAAATGATTGACAAATTGTCAATCAACTCTCAAGCCGCTGGACGCATGGCTGTGTTACAAAAACAAGGAAAAGCATGGCTCATCGTCGCCTATGCCAATTTAGATACCCTGAACTAAGAGGCCCTAAAGAAAGCGTAGCGATTTTACTACGCTTTCTTTAATATTGTTTCTTTCGCGTTCTCCAAAGAGCAACCCCTATGTTTCTCAGGCCATCACTTAGACTTTCTGCTACTCCTTCGTTCACCACACACAGAATCACCACCCTTCAGGAAGAAATGGGATACACCCTCCCACGACTCCAAGCAACCCTCGCCAGCCTTCCACAAGGTGATCCACAAAGACTCAAAGTAGAAGCCGGGATCATGAACGCCTATTTACAATTAAATTATTATGATGAAGCCATTGAAGCAGGAAAAAAATTCGAAGCCGAATCAGAACAAATCACACGTATAGATCCTGTTTTTGTTATCAGACAACGTCATATGTTAGCCACCGCTTTACGTGAAAAACAACGTTTCGCTGAAGCAGAAGAGATATACATGAAGGGAGCGCCTTTTCTAAACAGGCTCAACTTAGACGATGCAACACATCGAAAAGTACGAATGGACTTTGTAAAAGACTTAGGCATATTTTACTTATATCAAAAAAAATATAATCAAGCCTCGCAAGTATTTTCAGTGTCAGTTAAATTTAGCGAAGGACAAATCGGGCTTGAAAAGGTACATCTCACCCTGCAAAACTACCTTGCCCTTTCTTTTGGACTGACCAAGAATTTTGATGTCGCACTCCCACAATTAGAAAGCATCAGACAGCAATGGCTCACCCAAGTTTCTGTGGGTGAACGTGAAACAACCCTAGATTACAGTTTACATTTGTATCACACCGCACACGTCAGAGAAAAATGGGCTAAACAATTATTTGCTGAAAATTACTCAAAAAACGCAAACGAACAAATTCAACTTGCCATACGTGATTTAAGAGAATCCATCCGTATCCGAGAAAAACTCATCCCCACTCGAACAAGTCACACTTATACAAACAGTCGGCTCGCTGATCCCCTTTGGTTACTCGGAAAATTATTAATTTCAATCAAACAAACCGCAGAAGGCAAAGCGTATTTACGGCGTGCAACCACTTGTTATATGCAAATGAACACACCTTCAGGAGAACAAAAGGCCCGGCGAGTCCATGAAAAATGGTTAAGCCTCCGCCCCAGAAGGCATTCCATCTTTGCTTCTCCAAGCCCTCAAGTTCAACACGCTGACGCTACTTCTCCTGCAGCACAAACCAGTACAGCATCCAACACGGCAAGGTATTAACCATGACACAGCTCAAAAATAAGATGGCCTTTTTAAGCCCCTCCGGCCTGTGCTATTATTGAGCAAATTATCCGTAAATTGACTATCCCCCCTTGGATGATAGAATTTCCCGTCCTTCGAGAGTGAATCCTTCATGAAAACAAGCCGCGACCCCTCTTTTCACCAATTTGAACAGCGCAAAATAGACCATATTGAACTGGCACTGGATCCCAAACATCAAGCCGAGGGTTCACACGGCCTGGAGCGCATTACCTTATTGCATACCGCCCTACCCGAATTAGATTTTTCAGAAGTAAATCTCGCCACGCACACCTTAGGTACAGCTGTACCCACACCTTTTTTTATCAGCTCCATGACGGCAGGGCACGCGCATGCAAATAAAATTAATACCCTCCTGGCCCTGGCTTGCGAAACCCGCGGCTGGGCCATGGGCGTGGGCTCTCAACGTCGTGAATTAAGCGATCCTGAAGAAAAAAAAAATAGCGCCAAGCTACGACAACTTGCACCTAAAGCACTGCTCTTTGGCAACATTGGCTTAAGCCAGCTTATTCAAACCAAACCCGCCGCGATTCAAGCCTTAGTGGATGCACTTCAAGCACAAGCCATGATCGTACATTGCAACCCCCTACAAGAATGTTTTCAGCCTGAAGGTACGCCTTTTTTTAAAGGCGGCTACAAGGCCCTTGATACCTTGGCTCGTCATCTCCCTGTGCCTGTTATTGTCAAAGAAACAGGTTGCGGATTTTCTTATGCCACATTACAACGTTTAAATGAGTTAGCGATTGCTGCCGTGGATGTCAGTGGATTGGGCGGAACACACTGGGGCAGAATTGAGGGAGCACGCTCCCCACGCCAACACTTGCTCGCGCAAGCAGCACACACCTTTCGACACTGGGGCATCAGCACAGTCGATGCCCTGGAAGCCGCATTAAAACTTCATCCTCGTTATGAAGTTTGGGCATCAGGCGGCGTTCGCTCTGGCTTGGATGCAGCCAAATTATTAGCCATGGGTGCCACTTTGGTGGGTTATGCCAAACCTATTTTGGATGCAGCACTCAAAGGGCTAGACGAGCTACTGACACTCATGCAAACCTATGAATACGAATTAAAAGTCGCACTGTTCTGCACAGGTAATGCCACCCTCAAACAACTCCGGGAGAGCAACACATGGCACTTAAAAACAAAATAGGGGATCTATTTAAAGGTTTTTCAAAGCTTACTCGCCCTGAGCGTTTATCTCGGCTTGTTTCTATGGGTGCACTCACACCAGACGATGTGAAATACCTGGCTCAAAATCAAGGTTTATCGCCAAATTTAGCTGAACAGTTCATTGAAAACGTCATTGGTTATTTTCAATTACCCTTAGGCGTGGCAACTAATTTTCGCGTTGATGGTCATGACTATGTGATACCCATGGCCGTAGAAGAAACCTCTATCATCGCTGCACTGTCTAAAAATGCAAAATGGATTCGTGAATCAGGCGAAATTCACACGGATATTCAAGGCGAAGATTTTATCGGACAAATTCAATTTGCCAAAGTACACGATTTTGAAAAACTTAAAATCACTCTCGAAAAAAACAAAAACTATTTGATCAATTTGGCTAACACGGAAGTCGCTGCCAACATGGTGAAGCGCGGTGGCGGCGTCAAAGATCTTCAGTTACGTCATGTCATGCGTCCAGACAAAAGCAGCATGGCGGTGTTACATGTCTTAGTTAATACATGCAATGCCATGGGCGCCAATCTCATTACACAAATTTGTGAATTTCTCAAACACCCGATCGAAACCTTGTCACAAGAACACGTAAGCATGTGTATTCTCTCTAACTTATGCGACACTAAAATCACACGTGCCCATGTTGTGATTCACAACGTGGATCCCCTAATTGCTGAAGGCATTGCAGAAGCCTCTCTTTTTGCAGAATCTGATCCTTATCGTGCAGCCACCAGCAATAAAGGTGCTCTCAATGGCATGGATCCCGTATTAATTGCAACAGGCAATGACTGGCGCGCTGTCGAAGCGGGTGTACACGCTTTTGCAGCACATAAGGGACGCTACACTTCCATCACACATTGGGAAATGCGCGGCAATGATTTAATCGGCAAACTCGAAGCACCCATCATGGTGGGCATTGTGGGCGGCGTCACACGCTTGCATCCCACCGCAAAAATGTGTCTTAACATGCTCGGCGTAGAGAGCGCAGATGAGCTCAGTCGTGTCGTTGCTGCTGTCGGTTTGGTGCAAAATTTAGGTGCCATCCGCGCACTTACCACTTTTGGTTTTATTCAAGGTCACATGAAATTGCATATTTCTAACTTAACACTTGAAGCCGGTGCACGAGGTCGCGAAATTCCGCTTGTCAAAAAACGTTTAGAAGAAGTGCTGCTGCTACGTCAGCGCATCACACTGAGCAATGCCATCGATATATTGCGTGAACTACGTAATAAAGCGCTCTACCCCCATTTAGCCATGAGCGAGTCTGAATAAAAAATGAAACTGAGTGTCCCCGCCAAAAACTTTATCTTGGGTGAATATGCTGTGCTTGAACAAGGCACAGCCCTACTCTTCACTCATACTCCTTTTTTTAAATTAGTGGTCAGCAAAGGTGTTCCGCAACTCTCAGGCATTGCTCCTCAAAGCCCTGCCGGACTTTTCTATCAACAACATTTTGATTTTTTTTCTACGCAACACATTACCTTCATCGATCCTTTTCATGGCATAGGCGGATTGGGTGCTTCTAGCGCGCAATTTATTTTACTTTTTACCTTATATAATCAACAACAAAATCATGCTTTTTCGTTGGATGAACTACTAGACACCTATCAAGCGATCGCCTGGCACGGCGAAGGTTATCCACCCAGCGGTGCTGATTTAGTCGCACAAGCGGTGGGTGGCATGTTAGCCTGGGACGCTGAAAAAAGAGAAGTTATCCCTTATGATTGGCCGTTCGCAGAAACGCTTTCTTTTCATCTCGTTCACACTAAAAATAAAATTAAAACACATGAACACCTACAAGCCTTACAACTTAATTTTTCATTAGATGCTTTCAAACACATCGTCAATCAAGCGCTCGACGCATTAGACAACCGTGATGCTGATGAATTTTGTCACACCATTAATAAATATGAACGCTTACTTCGTCATCACCAACTCACTGCCACACATACGCTTCGTTTATTAAATTCTTTAAAAAAAGTAACAGGCGTAAAAGCAGCAAAAGGCTGTGGTGCACTCGGCAGCGACGTGCTCTTCATTGTCTTAGAAAAAAATCATGAAGCAGCATTGCATGATTGGATCAAAAAACAAGGCTTGCTTTACTTAAGCAATCAAAATGATATCGCCTCAGGTTTATCACTATGACATGGTTTGCCAGCGCCCCCGCCAACATTGCTCTTATTAAATACATGGGAAAATCAGCGAATAACAATGTCCTCTCCCATCCTAATAACACGCGCAACACCCCCACCAATCCTTCACTTTCTTATACACTCAACCATCTTCAATCCTTTGTGGAACTTGAACACAGCAGCACGTCTTGCGATCAGTGGCAACCCTTGCCTGGGCACACACCCCTTGCCCTCAATGAACAAGAGCAAACACGGTTTTTGTCACACTTAAGCTTCATTAAAAAACAATTTCATTACTCAGCTTGTTTTTACGTACGTTCATCCAATAATTTTCCGGCTTCTTGCGGTTTAGCCAGCTCGGCATCTAGCTTTGCTGCGCTCACACGTTGTGCTGTTCAAGCCATTTGTGAACAACAAAATCGGCCACTGCCCTCGATACAAGACTTGAGCGCACTTAGCCGACAAGGTTCTGGCTCTTCTTGTCGTTCTTTTTTCGAACCTTTTGCCTTATGGCAACAAGATTACGCAGAAGCCCTGCCCCTACCTTATCCCAGTTTGCGACACATGACCGTCATCGTGAGTCAAGCACAGAAAAAAGTCTCTTCGAGCCAAGCTCATCAAGCAGTGTTCACCAGTTTACAATTTGAAAACAGACCACAACGCGCTCAAACACGTCTCACACAATTGATTCACGCCTTGCAACAACAAGATTGGTTTCGTGCCTATCAACTGACTTGGCAAGAATTTTGGGACATGCATGCTTTATTTGAAACAGCCACGCCTCCCTTTGGTTATTTTTTACCCGGCACGATGATGGCCCTCCATCTATTGCGAGAATACTGGCACATCCATCAAGATGGACCCCTCGTCACCATGGACGCCGGACCCAATATTCACTTATTATTTCGTCCTGAACAGCAAACTGTATATCAAGAGATAGCCGATACACTGAGCCCACACTTTCAACTTTTTACACCACACATCTAATGATCAAAAAAATATTTCAAACAAGCATTAATGGAAAATGGATCCTCGCAGGCGAGCATGCTGTTATTCGCGGGGCGCCCGCCATTTTATTTCCTCTTCCCCGTTTTAAATTGGCTCTCAGCTACAAACACAGCAGCACACCTTGGCAACTTCGTCTTGCAGGCAACCTCACCGATGATTATGCCGCCCCCTTACAACAAGTGATTGCACACGGATTTGAGTTAATCAATAAACCTTTTCCGACACAAGGCACCCTATTATTAGAAAATAATATTCCGGTCAGCGCGGGTTTGGGCGCTTCTGCTGCACTTTGCACAGCGCTCAGTGAATGGTTCGCTCACAGCCATTGGATTCACCCCAGCGAACTGATCGAATTTGCTCGTCAATTAGAAAATTTATTCCATGGCGAAAGCTCAGGCGCGGATATTGCAGTGACAGCCACCAACCATCCCATTTATTTCGTACGGAATCAAACCATCGAACCTTTTACACCCCACTGGCAACCCAATTGGTATCTTTCACACTGCGGTCAAGCCAGTTCAACCGCAGACTGCTTAAAAACCGTGAGCGCATTATGGAAAACGAATCCTCATCACGCCAAAACCATTGATGACATCATGAAAAACAGTGTCTCACTCGCCAAACATGCACTCGGGTTGGATGCCTCATCAGGTTTACCCCTGCTGAAGGAAGCCATTGAACAAGCTTGCCAGGCGTTTTCACAATGGAAACTCATCCCCGTCACGCTCAACACTCATTTAGAAGATCTTATGAAAGCGGGCGCCCTCGCCGTCAAACCCACCGGCTCAGGCAATGGCGGTTACGTGCTTAGCCTCTGGCCCTCCCACACCCCACCGTCCAGGCAAGATTTAATTGGTTTGTAACGGCTCAGCCCCCAACCTACCCCATTTCAACCAAAAATAACCAGGAAACACTCTGAATTTTAACCAAAAATAGTTTGAAATTACCCTGAATTTCAACCATAATAACCAGACAGCCACCTTGATTTTCGACCAAAAATTATGAAAAGACGTGTGTATACCTATCTAAAGGCCTGGAAAGACGCCCACCCCCACAAACCGCTTATTATCAATGGTGCCAGACAAATCGGCAAAACAACCACGGTACGTCAATTTGCTAGTAAATTTTTTAACCTAATAGAAATTAATCTTGAAAGCCAACCTGATATTCATGCCATTTTCGAACAAAACCTAGATCCAGAACGCTTAATTATCGATCTACAACTTATTACGGGTAAAACCATTACCCCTAAAAAATGTCTGTTATTTATTGATGAGATTCAAGCCTGCCCTCGTGCCATTACAGCCTTACGCTACTTTTATGAAAAAATGCCAGAGTTACACGTCATCGCAGCAGGTTCATTATTACAATTTGCTATAGACAAAGTGGGCGTCCCCGTTGGCCGCATAGCTTTTCTACATATGTACCCCATGTCATTTTTAGAATTTTTAGAAGCCTTGGGTGAATCATTATTAGCTGAAGCCATCCAAAACCAAGATGGTAAGACTCCATTCAATTCAGCCGTACATCAAAAGGCCTTGCGCTTATTTGGAGAATACATAGCCATTGGCGGCATGCCAGAGGCCGTCGCCGCTTGGCGAGACACACATCATTACCAAAGCTGCCTTGAGATTCATCATGATTTAATCGCCGCCTACAAACAAGACTTCGAAAAATATGCACGAAAAACTCAAATTAAATACATTGAACATTTATTTCAAGAAATTCCTCATTTTATTGGTAAACAATTTCGTTATTCACATATCACAGGTCATTACCGTAAACGCGAATTAGAGCCTGCCTTGTATTTATTGGAAAAAGCGAATGTCGTTTCACCTGTACACTACACTGCAGCACAAGGCATCCCGTTAGGCGCCCAAACACGCTTGGATAACTTTAAATTAATTCCTTTAGATATCGCACTCAACCAAGCAGCACTAGGACTTACCTCGGAAGAATGGATACTTGATCCAGAAAAAACATTTATAAATAAAGGAACTATAACAGAAGCCTTTGTAGGACAAGAATTACTGGCCTACGCAAATCCCAGACAAAATGCAGCTTTATATTATTGGCACCGTGAAGAACGTGGCAGTCAAGCAGAAATTGATTACGTTATTGCGCGAAACGGAGCAATTGTACCCATAGAAGTTAAATCAGGGAAAGGGAGTAGCTTAAAAAGCATGCAATGCTTTTTAAATGATCATCCAACATGTCAATATGGCGTACGCTTCTCTACACATAATTTTTCTCAATATGAAAAAATTTATTCTTATCCTCTTTATTCAGTTTGCTGCTTAACGGATCAAAACTCCGTGTAACTCAGATAGACAGCGTAATAAATCTAAGGAAACCCATGAAATTTTCAGCATTATTTTTCATTCTTTTATTTATCACAAAAACAGTTTTTTCGCTGACTGATTATCAAAAATCCATTGCGCAATTTTATAATATTCACAATACACAAAACTTAACCTTGCTTGAAGTAAAAGCCTATCAACAAACCACCAACTACAGCTGCGGCCCCGCTGCCATTATGTCGCTCTTACATTATTATCATAAGCTCAGCGACCGTGACATGAATGCCAAAACGGAGCTACGCATTGCCAAAGAAATGGGTAGCTCAACCACCCTCGGCAGCTCAAGCAAACAAATGGCCACGTGGTTGAGCCAACATGGATTTGAAGTGAAATATGGCACACAAGGCACCTTGCATTTGCTACAAAACAGCTTAAAACAAGGCATCCCCATTCTTGTGGATTGGATTGATTGGGGTGGACATTGGGTGGTGGTGACAGGCTATCATGCCACCTCAAAAAACAACCAAGATGGAAACGATCTCCTTTTTTTAGCAGACTCTAGCGCGCATTATGACAGCGTGCCCAGTTTAAATAATTTAATTACGTTTAATGCTGATCGCTTCTCTACGATGTGGTTCGACTCAGAGAATGATAAAACCCAATTAATAAAAGGAAGCTATATTATTGCCGTACCAAAATAAATCCATCGTATCTGTCGATGCAAAAAAATGATGATTTTTTTGCCTAATACAAAAATTCATGCTAAGGTCGGCTTTTTTATGCCCAAAATAAACCATCAAGAGAGATTCCACGCATGTTTCAATCCTCGCGCATACCTGCCGCCCTCCATCAAGAACTCATGGGAAAAATTAGAAACGTGATTGACAATGAGGAAGCGACCTTTGAAATTTTCACCACAGAATTTGAAAAAGGAATCAACCATCCTTCACATTACAATCGGGCTATCCGTCGTTTGTGTACTTTTGCTAATCCAAAAGTAGCCCCCCTTCTTGAGGCAATCTGCCCTTATACTTTACGATTACAAATTTCAGTGACAGAAACCAATAAAGACGGCGTGTCTGCCGTTGAATATGCACGACGTCACAATCCTGCTGCCCATGCAATTTTACGCAACGCCATTTCAATAGATAGCGATGCCATCCAAAAAAGTGTTGGGCCTATGCTTCCAGGCGTTTATGACGCGGTAGTAAGCCGTTTATTCCCTACATCATCACCCAACGAACAAACAGATGCACCCCCTCGCGAGGCGGCTTCGTCATCAGAAGATGATGCGTTACGACCCGATCAAACGGCTGCACTAGAAAATGTTTTCTCTCAACTGGCCCCCGCTTTACTGCGTGTTTTATCTACGGCGCCTCGCGCTGCAGCCACACCCGCAGAACAATATGCATCAAGACAAAAAATAGCAAGTGATCTACTCGCCTCACTCCAACCATCGATTACTCAAGCTCAGCAAGTACTTCCACAACACCACATCCCCTCTTCACTTCCAGGGGAATCATTTAAAGAAACATTTCAACGTTTAAGTAATCATGATGAGTCGTTACAACCTTTATTAGCATTTTACGAACAAGGTCAGCATGAAGACGCATTGCGCTGGGCATGCACCTGCAAACATCCTGCCATCGTTCCTATTTTGGATAGGTATCTTAAGGAAAAAACATTAGATATTAATACCATGCTAGATAAGCATAACAGAACACCCTTGCATGATGCCGCCCTCGCCAAAAACCTACCGGTTTATTATTGTTTAGGATCACACGGTGCAATCAGTGATTTCACGGATGATACAGGAAACTCCGCCGCTGATTATAGGCGTTCCGCTATGATGAGCTCAGTAATAGCCGGTGAATCAGCCCTTCCAGATAATCTTTTTAGCCATCTTTTTGGAGGAGCTGCCGATCCAAGTGCATCTCAAGACAATACCGCTGAGCAACTTCCCTCCTGCCAGCAGATGTGATAATTTATTACATTGTAACTTCACGCAAATGACGCTCGCAAAATACACTAGTGAGATGGATTTTGTGTACTTTTCCATTTTTCAAATTCGCCAGGTCTAACTTTAAATCGAGCAATATTCCCATCGTGCAAACTCATGATCTCAGTTTCAATAATTTGAAACAAATGAACAAAATCAGACTCTGAAAGTTTCAGCCTCTCTATTTTATTTTTAATCATTGGAACAATTTGATGAGCAGTGACATTATCAAGAATAATTTCACGAATAATTTCTTGGATTGCACTTCGGTATTTTATCTTAAACAAATCTGGTTCACCGATATTTTGTTGAATCGCAGAATATCGCTGCGCTGATCTTTCATAGGCCCATACAAAAAGATTTTTAAAAAGACTTATATCGTTTTTTTCATAAACCCCAATCAGAGCTAAAAAATAATCTTTTTGATTTACATCAACAAAAGACAGTGGTTTTAAGTTTTTATTAATCAATGGAATATTAGCCACAAGTCGCGCAGTTCTTTTATTTATATCTTCAAATGCTTGCATATATGACAACTGAACAAGCGAAAAAAAAGATTTTTCAAAAGGGTCTTCGATAAGGTTCACCTTTTCTATGAAAACATCAAAGCATTCTTTGATTATATGAGGATTTTCAAGTGGAAGATAAGTTGTTCCAGAAATACCAACGGCAATTTCTCTCACCCGTCCTGATGCACTCGGATCTCCCAAAAGATTTTCAGACAAAAGCGCATGAATACTATAGATATCATGCGCACTGATTTTTACTTCATTAGCAGAGTCAACAATATATTCAATGGCATTTTTATGATTAAGGATCATCTGCGCTTCGGCTATATTTTTACCTGCAGCATTTTCTCCAAATTCAATGAGTCGCTTAGTTTCTAAAAGTGAATAGGTATTCCCCTCCAGGCGACTTGAGTTCCATGATAAATCAATCAAAAGTCGATTTAACATATGACGCGCATAAGTTCCCGCAGAACGCATAATATTTTCTACACTTCCAGCAGCGAACAACACTGAACGCAAAGCAGGACTTAAGTACGCGGTTTGATTAGGAACATAGGATATTAAGAAATTTTGATTATATCTGGCTGGCTCTCTCGTTTGAATCGGTTCTGAAACATAACGTAAAAGCTCAACAGATTTTTCAGAAAGGGGAATGTTTCTAAATACATCCTTATACTCAGAAAATGGCTGCACGTTAATTTTTTTAATCAAAGTACTTTTAATGAGATAAACACGCGAACGTGCTTTACCCTGTGCTTGGATGGCCCCCTCTTGAATTAAACTTGCAAGCGCCCGCTGGATAATACGGCGATCTGCGGATGCTTCAACCGAAAGTCCAGCCTCTTTAGCGATCTCCCTAAGCGTACTTTCTTTTTTTTCATAAAGAAGCTCTAAAATGAACACCTTAAGATCAACTTTCTTCTTCAACTCATACCTTCCTCAAAACCTTGTATTGTGACAAATATTGACTGAAATACTCGTTTTCGACCCAATTATAGGACAATAAATGTCGCAATACAAGCTATTGTGACAGTAAATGTCGCAAAACCTTGTATTGCGACATTTACTGTCACAATTCACGCCGCGAAGCAGCGTGAATTGTGACGTGCAATCAGTGATTTAATGGATGATGCAGGGGACATACGGTTTCTAACTTGTCATAAACGGCTGTGCAAATATTATATTTACAATCTTTCTGCATTATAGAGTAAATTTTCTCCGTTTTTATTCCCAGATTACTGGTATCTCTTTGTTTTACTCGATTAAATACTTGCATTCCCTTACAGATTTCATTAAACAATTCTAATTTTGAAAAACCATCAAACCGATTTGGATCATCCAGTATCACTGGAGATAATTGATGTCTAATCAGTTCTCTGTTCAATAGAAATACACATATTGTTCGACAATTGCCATCAGAAAAAGGATGTGTACGCTCCAACGACGTAATTAAATTTATAATTACATGGATTCTATCTGCTTTGTTTTTACACTTTAATATTGCTTGATGATAATGCAAAATGATTGCTTCTACAGATCTTTGAATTTCTTCCATGGGTTGCGCAGTCGCGTGAATTCCAAACACATCTTTTAAATGAAAATATTTCATTTTATAAGAATAACCTCCTCTAGCTTGTTCCTCAGAAAGCTCAATAAGCCCCATAACGGAGGCGTTTTCTTCGCCTAACCCATATTCCACTTCAACATTATCTCTATATTTTGCCGTGCTAACAGTATTACTTAAATTACTGACACCCGTACAACAAGCAGCATGTAAATCAAGTAATAATGCACTGCTTAAGGGCTCGGAAATATGTTCCTTTAAATGTGAAAAACCACTCATCATACCGAGCATGAATCCTGGCTCTCGACATTCATAATCCAACCACCCATTTTCTTTCCTTTGTTTCTCCCCATCAATAAATAACCTCCAAATTTCCTCTGATGGAAAATCGGAAAAATGAGCATCAAACAACTCACCAGGAGAAAGTCTCTCATCAAGATCAAAAGGCATCGTTTGTGCTAACCATGCAGTAATATCAGGTAATTTTTTATTTAGAGGAAGTCTTGGTTTAAAAAAATTAGTTAATAAGGTTAATTTGTGCTGAGCATTATTTGCTATCACGCTGGTAAAAACTTCAAACACAATTTTCCAATCATGAGATTTACAATCTTTCATAGAAGGATGATTTAACATACTATTAAGTAAAGAAGTATCAAACATCGAATTAGAACCACAACCTAAAATAGATATTTTAACTGGTGAGCTTGGATCCCAAATATAAGTGTTTTTAGTAAAATAGAAATTTAATGGCTTATCTTGATGTTGTTCAATAAATCTCTGTGCCTCTTGTGGACCCGGGGAACCCTTTTCTGGCCTTAAAATTTCCATTAATTGAGAAGACAAGGGATCTCTGTATGAGTTATATCCTTGTCTTAAATGATCAAGTCATCTAAACATAATTTGCCTTAATATTTATCACATACAGTTTATTATAGGCTACTTTACTTACGTGAAGATCAGTTGTGACATTTCTATCCGGTTACGACACGTGAAGATCAGTTGTTGGGCAGGTGCTCATATCCAACATCGCTTTTCGATAAGGTTTTACGCCTTAAAAATTAAAATCTTGTTTTTTAGTACCATAAACTTCATCGAGGGTGGTTTATTAAACGCTTACCGCCATTAGCTGAGCTTACAATTTATTTCCTCACAATGTAAGCGTCAAATAAACCCCATCTACAAATAATTTTATTTTTCTGAAATGATGTCACGTGTTTCTATTTTTTGCCATTGCTGTGAAAGTAGCGCGCGATCGCAATGATAAGGTAACATTTTCTCAAGGGATTCTATCGTGT
>JACREE010000084.1 GCA_016218405.1 Gammaproteobacteria bacterium | reverse complement strand
ATAATTATACTTTTTCAAAACAAGGGCTAGCGATTTATTAGGATATTTTTTTAAAACATCCATCAAATCATGGGGACGTTCTTCAGGCGTGTGTTTTGTTAGTTTTAATAAACGCTTGAGTAAACGCTTATCTCCTATTTCAATGGCGATATGAAAAATTGTTTGTTTCGAACTATTTTCACTGGTTATCTTTGCCCCCTGTGATAACAGGAGCTCAACCATTTCTATGCTATGAGCGTGCGCCGCTCTATGTAAGGCAGTCTCACCCGATTCATCAAACAGGTTATTCATGTCCTTCAGACGATTGCTCACTCTCACGATACAATCGTGATCCCTCCCCTCCACCGCTGCAAATAGTATTTTCTGACTAACCACATCTTCATCAGAGCATTTGCTTAAAAAATATTTTAAACATCGTTTGCTCCCCGAGACTGCTGCCAGATAAGCCCATGTTTTTCCTTGATACACCCCTTCTTGTATTTTATCGGGAATAGACAAGGCATTTTTTATCACATAGATCACTTCATCTGCGATAACCGCAAAAAGAAGGCATGTCATGCCTTTTTGTGCCGTCTTGAAAACACTCTTTTTTAAATGCTCAACCAGATTAAAATGACCGTATTGCGCTGCTAAGGCCAATAAGGAATGGCCGTTATATTCTTGCTGAGCCGCCGAATTATTTATCTCAAGCAAGGCTTCTTCATTGCCTTGAACCACAGCATGATAAAGACAATTTTGGCCAAAACTATCTAAGATATAAGGGTTTTCTCCGCGCTTTTTTAAAATCGCTTGGACATCCCATTCTCCATATGTGGCGGCTAAAATAGAGGCAGTTCGTTGATAGTGATCTTTCAATCCCACTTTAGTTATTCTGGCGAGCCTCCTTGCAACAGCCGCATGACCTGCCTCAATAGCACTCATTAACGGAGTCACACCCGTGTTCGAGAAAACATCTGGATTAGCCTTGAATTCAAGTAATAACGATAGCATGGTGGTATTGTTATCTTCCGCTGCAATATGTAATGCTGTTTTACCTGATTCCGTGAGTGAATTGATCAATTCAGGTTTTGAAATAAGCATAGCGCGCACAACAGGCAAGGATGAACACTTCACCGCCGTATGAAAAGCCGTTAACCCATCCTGCCTTGAAAAAACAGTTAAATTTGCTTTCCGCTCAACAAGTTTGATTGCAACATTCTCTAAACCCATCTGTAAGGCTAAGTGCAAGGGCGTCAGGGCTTGATTCACTTGATCACTCAATTGAATATTCTCAACCTCAAGCAAGGCTAAAGCGGTATCGCTATATCCATTTTGGATAGCAAGATACAATGCATATAATTCATTAGGTAAAGTGTGATTAACATTGGCACCTCGTTTAATCAACGCTCTCACCGCAGTAGTATTTCCTTGTTGCGCTGCATTAAGTAAGGGCGTAATTCCATTTCGACCTTTTATCTCTAAATATTCAGGATGCGTATCTAATAAATCAAAAATAATTTTTTCATCATTCGACAACACAGCAAAATTCATGATTTCGACAGGGTCATCCTGATTTTCCTCTTCAGGTAAGGCAGAAAGAAGCGTGTTTTCATTGATTGGCTGACTTTCTTGAACCGTATAGAGTGTTCTTACCACACTTAATTCATTGTTTTCAGACGCATGCGTTGCAACATAATCTTTTGCCCGCATACCAAATACAGCATAGCTGCGTCCTGCCACGTCAATAACATTAAATTCTTCCCTTGCCTTTGTTGATGCAGCGATCTTTTTTCTAAATTCAGCCGCATTCACCATCCTTTCAGCCGTCACATCGGGCATATCCACATCACACCCTCCGTGAATAATCAGTTTTGAGGCGGTGCCGGGTATGTCAGCATCAGAAAAACTCAACACGGAATAACAATATTTTTTGCTAGGATTAACTGGGATATTCCCTAGCTCTTTTTCAGTGACTATTTGGGTTGTAAATGAATGAATCGAGGCCAGTCGTTTATTTAAATCTGCCACCACCGAATCAATGTAATTTTCAACGTTTTTGATAGCAAATTCCATACTCAATCTAATAATATCTGCCGGCAAATTTTCTCTTGCTTTTTTTAACTCAGCATGAAGTCTTGATGTTTCATGCTGACATTGTAAGTTATTTTTCGAAATCAATGATTTAACATTTTCATCCACTTCGGCTATTATTTTCGCTCTTTCAGCTTGTTTTATTTCAAGGCCTTGAGCGCGAATCGCATCGCATTGTGCATTAACACGTTCCCATAAAATTCTAACGCCTCTCAGATTATTCACTTGCTCATGAATTTTAGCGATGGCTTCTTCTACTTGATGATCGACGGCTGATTCCATCCGGACTGTTCTTTCATTGATCACACCCGCAGATTGTTCTTGTATCTTTTTATTCGCCGTTTCACACTCTTTTTTATTTTTTTTAATTCTTTCTTCAATTTTCAGCTCCAAACGAGACAAGCCATAGGTCAGTTCATCTTTAATTTTTTTCAATTCAACTTCTGCCTCTTTTTTTAAGGAGGGGTCAATCGCACGAAGAAAATAATATTTATTAATGCCTTCCTTTTCCCATTTCTTAATGAGTCCCACATAGACTCTTTTATCACTTTCAAAATGAGCAACAGCCTCTCTCATCATGTTGATGATTGAGGAAGAAGCCTCAATTTTCTTATTTAGGCGTTTTTCTATTTGTTCTCTGCAAACTTGAGAAAATTGATTTAAAAGCAAGATCATTCCGTCGTTAATATTATCCAGCATGTTATCAACTTCATCTTCATTAACGTCCTCTAACGATAATTTTTTTGATATAATTTTTTGAATAACTTGAGCCAATCGTGTTTTCAAATCCTGTGACAAATTTTTCTCTCCAGGATTTAATATCAGTGATTTGAATTCTTCATCTGTTCTCGATTTTTCAGTGGCATTTTTATTAATTTCAGAAAAAACCTCAGACAAGCTTATTTCTAAATCACGAAATTTATAGTATCGAACGGGGAGTGATGGCAATACTTCGGGGAAATGGTAAGGGTGCACAATAGGTTTGCTCTCTAAAACAGGGGCTTTACCCATCGCTTGCAAAGTATTATAAAAATAAGATACCCCGGTTATCACCCCCAACATATTAAATAAATCACGACATAAAGGTAATTTTGGAAACTCTTCTTTAATTTTTTTAGCAAAATCGGCATAAGCCAAACAAATTTCTTCATATTCACTCGGATAAGAACCATGCTCTTTTCGATAATTATCCAGGTATTGCTGGTAATCTGGCATGATTTCTAAATTCCATTCCACCTCAAAGTCAGGATAAAACAGAAGTGTTGTGCCATCACGCTCAATACGTGATTGTTTTGATATAATCCTAAACACCGTAAAGAATGGTTGTGAATGTGACGAACTCGATTCAGTACCGTGCATTCTTTCTAAATTTTTTCGTGCAACCATTTCTCGCAATGAGGTATATTTTAATTGATTTTCCTTGCAATACTTTTTCAAATCAATCAAATTTGCGCGGAGATAGGACTCATCGCAATTCATTGTTTGACACCATTCTTCAATAAATTCGGCACTATAGGCCGCACCATTGCAATACGCTTTCATAAAAATATCTAATAAACCAGCCACTTTACCTATCAAAGTATTTTTTAAAGCAGGATGTATCACAGGATATAAAGAATGATTTTTTGACTCAAAATGCAAACTAAAGAAAAGATGCGTTTTATCAACAAATTGGGCGGAGGCTATCTCACGAAGAATCTGTTGTAATTCTCCCTGAATAAATGGTAGTTGACCTTTTTGTGTCGGAAAACATAAAGTCCAATCACTCAGTGATACTACCTGCTCTTTACTGTCTATCATGTCCTTGATGACACCCACTTGGCTGGCCACACCGCCAATATCCACACCATATTCACGCCATAGGCGATTTCTTAAAAAGGAATATTCTAATTCTGAACGCGATCGTAAATAGCTGCTTTCTAAGCCATTGGAACGAACGATAGAATTAAAATCACTTTCACTGCACGCCACACTAAAACCAGGTACACGGCTACAGACGTCTTTATACGCACCATAAATTGACGTACAGTTATAAACGGCATGTCGCACAATATCAGACACACCATTACCGCCTAAATGACTGCCCGCCCCTCCCGCGCTATTACGATAAAGAAATAATGACAAACTCGTGCGATGACCAAAATCTATCGTGTCTCCATTCCCACTCCAGGCCGGAGCGCGAGGAATCGGCGTAAAGGCAGGCGGTACAACAGGGGGGCGTGTGGCGGCCACACCAGGATTGATTATGGCATCGCGTGTTTTTTCAGCCAGCAAGTTTGTAGTTAATTCATTTTTGGCTGCTTCTTGCAAAGCCGAACGCAAGACAGAACGTGATGGCACAGCGGAAGGCACTGGCTGATCAACAACCACGGCACGTTGAAATATTGTTTGCGCAGCTAAATGTGCCCCTAAATCTGCTTGGGCTGCTTTTTGCGACGCAGCCTCTGCCATCCCCTTTACTTGAGATTGAAAAGAAGAAGGCGCCGGTTTTTCTTTTGCTGCAGCTTCGTACAAAGCTACCCTAACAGGATTTTCTTTTTGTTTTCTTTCTTCTTGCCTCACCTCTTCTTGCGCATGCGCCTCAACAACATGGCTTGATTTTCTGAGCATCTCACCCACACTTGCGATAATGGGTTCATCCACTTTTTGTTCTTCTAATTGAAGACGGGGTGTTGTAAGCCCCTTCACTAATCTTTCAACTAGCGTGGGTTGATAATCCTCTACAAATCGTTGCGTCACTTCATCAATGGAAGCTTGTTTAAGTGCTTCGACATCTGTAATTAATTTTCCTAACTGATCAAAAACTAATTTTGCGCCCAGGTCGGCATGAGCTTGCGTCATCACCGTGCTCGCTATTAATAACTCATTGAATTGTTTTCTTACATCGGGAGAAAGTAATTTCATTTCACCCCTGGCTACAAACCTCAGTACCGTTTCAGCATCCCCGTCTTCATTTAAAATTTTCAAACAGAGTGCTCTTATATCGGTCTTTTTTTCTTCAAATTCAGCGGCTTGTAAACTCGCTCCAATCTTATTACTCTGCACCGCTTCATCATATTTTCTTTCTAAATCCTTACATAATTTGGCTGCCGCCGTTTCTCTTTCCTCCTTTTCTAGGCGTTCTGCCTCTGATGTCATGTGATCCACCGCTGAAGGCCTCGTGATTTTAGTTAATAGGCCATCAATCACTCTCAACACTTCCGGCCCTGCAACTGAGGCGAGAAAACAAAGCGCAAGAACGGGAAGTGCTTCGGCCGCCGCCATGCCAGCAAATACCATGGAGACTATACGTGGTCCATATAAGGCTATGGCGGCCGCTTTTCCTGATACAGCTCCCGCTAACATACCTCCCCAGGTAAACATCGCTTCTTTTAAGTTAGCGCTTTTTTCTTCATTCGTTGCAGCAAAGGCCACGCTACTCACACTCGCGACCACGGCAACGGGCAAGAAAACATATTTAAGGCCCAGGTGTATCCAGTGACCTGCACCATCGGCCACTTTACTGGCAACAGCATGGGCTGCACGCGAGATCTCTGCTCGCCCAAGGGGCTGGTTGGGCGCGCCATATTGATCCACCACAGACCGTACAATATGGGTCACGCTGAGTTCAGAATAATCTATTTTTCCCGTGTGATTGGCCACATCACGCAGAAGGTTGGCCGTTAACCATCTTCCTTTTGCTGCATGCTTGCCCGCTTGTTCGAGAATGTTACCGGGAATGGTTTCTTTCGGTTCAGTAAATAAAATAAGATGATTTGATCTTTTAACATAGTGTGCGGGATATAATTCGACTGAAAATACTTTATCATTTAAAAAACCGATCTTTTTTACAAGAAGATTTTCTTTTTTTGCTTGTTGCATAATCATATTTTTAATTACGTCACGATCACCCGAGCAGCGATTATTATAAAAACTAACCGTGGCTTTTTCTGTCACCACTTGTGATTGTTTTAACACCTCAGGATTACAGTGAAACAAAAGTTCATGCTTACCATTGGTCAGGCCGTTTGAAATAAAAACTCTTCTGTCAATCAGCGTTTTCGATGCGTCGCCATAACCGAGTTTAGAGGCATTCACCAACTCACGAATTTCGGCACGCGTATACGTTTTCTCTGGATTTTTTTCATATTCTTTTAAAACAGTTTGAATATGTCTCACCGCATCATTATTATATTTTCCATAAATCGCTCCTTCACCAAACCCGGGTTGGGGTCGAAGAGGCAAGTCACGATGAATCAATTCGCCTTCTTCTATTTTTAAATGAGCCAGTTGAATACTACGTGGCTTTTGACCATAAATCTCTTCCACTGTTTTAGAAATTGATTTGGAAAATTCTACTGTATCAAAACTCTCTCCATACGTTGCCAAATATGAATTACTTAACAGCCAATAGCCTTTTCCTTGCATAATAAGCAGTTTTTGCTCAAGTATTTCACGGGGGATAAATCGTATATTTTTTTCAGACGACCTTTCAATTAAGTCAGAAACAATATGCCTACCTTTTTCAATGTATCTGGCAGGATAATATTTTATTTCATTTATTCCTTCACTATCGATCACCAATTTCTTGATCAACACCCCTTCTCTTTTAGCCACTTCATATAATTTTTTTTCTACTAAATTTCGATTCACCTTCTGCGTTAGATCAAGATTAAAAATTTCCAGTGTATCTAATCTAATAAATCCTTCTCCAACTTTTTCTATGACTCGGTCCAATACAAAGTTGTGCAACTTAACATGATAGGGTTTTTTTCCCATTTCAATTCTTCTGTTTCCAAAAAGATGTTTCAAAACCGCCTTATCTTTCGAAACAACATCTTTGTGAATTTCGCCGTGAAAATCTGCTTTAAATAAATCAAGAAGTGCTCTAATACTTCTCCAGTTTGCTTTTTCTCCAACAAAAACCAAACCCTTTGCACCCAATAACGCGATTAATTCCAAAGGTGCACTTGCGCCGCCTCCCAAACCTCCACCCGATGCATTTGCTGAAGAAAAACCTTCGCCACTCGCGCACGCCGCTTCCTGTTCTTGTGAAGAATCGGCTTCATCCAATGATACTTCATTTAATTTTTCTGCATCAATCACTGAAAAGGGGGTGATATTAATACGTCGTTTCAATATGTCATACACACTCTCCCGTTCAACAGTAGGTTCTTGCTTATCCTCTGCTTTTTTTTCCGTCTTTTGGGCTGCACTCGCGACACGCTTTCCCTGATGCGCTGAATCTATTGTTTTTAGCTGAGGCTGCGTGGAAGACGGATACGCCTGACTTGAAGAGATCGATGTAAACTGGCCTTGTGCATTGGCTTGAGTAAGAGACAATTGAATTTTTTGATGATCAACCGATCCGAGCGACAAAGCCGTTTTGCTTATATTCCATAAAGATTGAGCCACAGGCGAATCTGTTTCAATGGCCACCATAGGCAGTAATTTCAAAGGCGTTTTAAATAAGCATTGACTGACATCGAGGGTCACCTCTGCTTGCTCATAAACAACAAAGTGAGCAGCGTTAACGTCAAAATCACATAGCGCTTCTATTCCATCATCAAAGCCTGATTCCAAATCGCTCGAAAATTGAATTTCTGCTGATTTTAGTCCTTCTTCAACTAATTTTTCTGCCACTTTATCGAGTGAAAATGAAATGCCATAAAACGAGCCTTGACTGTATTTTTCACGAAATTTTTTATAATCTGCCAAAGAGCACAACACCACATCGATATACAAATCGTCTTGGATCTTAATATCGTGCACATATTCTGTTTTTCCAGATTGACTCAGCAAAAAATAAAGACCACGGACAGCTTGGGGTTTGTGTTGTGTTGCTGGCATATTGGCATACCTTTAATTTGAGTTGTTTACTAATTTTGATGAGATTATAAACAATCCTCTCAGATAACAATCCCGTATAAATACGGGGTTATGATTGCTTTCTTGATTAAATTGTTCTAAAATAGACCAACAAAGATTTTTCTAAACATTCCATGAAAATCGGACACGATCACCCCTTTCTTACCCTCTGCCCTGCGATTAACGAAATCATTAAACCTCTGCGCGATACCTTAAACATCGTTCATTTTATTTACTTAAAATCCTATGATGATGGGCGTCGTATTTATCTCAGCAACCAAGTTACGCCCTTCAAAGCGTACTTGGATGAAGGTCATTATGCGTATGGTTATTGTGAATCTAATCCCCAGGATTACGTCGACCAAGCCGCTTTGTGGTCGACCTTACCCAATCAACATATTTTTGAATTTAGACGAGCACACTTTAATTTAAGTCACGGTATTTCATTTTCTTTTAAAAACAAGGAAGGTTATTCAGAATTCATGAGTTTATGCGGTGATGCCAATCATCCTGAAATTGTGAATGCTTATTTTAATCATTTCGATTTTATTAAAAAATTTCGCTCTGTTTTTTTAAAAAAAGCAGAAAATATCATTGAGCAACTCGAACCCCATGCGCTCACACTTCCTCATAAAAATGAAACCCCGCCGCTCTTTAGGCAAGCTAACACCTCCTCCTTAAAAAAAGGAACGATGAAGGTTGAGCATCATGAACTTAATTGCCACGTTATTTTATCTAAGCAACAAAGCCAATGTTTTCGCTTACTGCTTGAGGGAAAAACAGCAAAAAATATTTCTGTTATTTTAAAACTGTCACCTAGAACAGTTGAGGAATACATAAAAATAATTCGATTAAAACTGAATGCTCGTTCAAGCAAAGAATTAATTGCAAAATATATACGATAAAAAAACGGGATTTTCATCTATTATACCTATATAATTCTCATCTTATTGATACATTAAACGTCACCTCCCTCTCTCAGACATTACCTGCACGGAGCGCCTTTTTTCATGCCCTTAACACGAGAACAAATTGCACAACGCATTGCGCAAGAATTAAAAAATGGCGACTATGTTAATTTAGGCATCGGCATCCCCACCCTCGTGGCTCATTATGTTCCCCCCTCGATACATGTCATTTTTCAATCAGAAAATGGTTTGCTCGGGATGGGGCCTTTTCCGCTTGAAGATGAAGTTGATCCTGATTTAATCAATGCGGGCAAACAAACCATCACGGCCATACCCGGCGCAGCTTATTTTTCATCAGCCGATAGTTTTGCCATGATTCGGGGCGGACGTATTGACTTAACGGTGTTAGGTGCCTTTGAAGTCGATGAGGCGGGTGATATCGCTTCGTGGATGATTCCGGGTAAACTTGTCAAAGGAATGGGCGGGGCCATGGACTTGGTGGCCGGTGCTAAAAATATCGTGGTGGCCATGTCGCATGCCAATAAACAACGCGAATCCAAAATTTTAAAAAAATGTCGGCTGCCTTTAACAGGGATTCAGTGTGTCACCAAGGTGGTGACTGATTTAGCGGTCATGGAATTAAAAGACGGTGTTTTTCACTTACTTGAACATGCACCCGATACCTCACCTGAAGAAATTCAACAATTAACAGAAGCACGTTTGGTGATTTCGCCTCATCTTAAACCCATTATCCTTAATTAGGTCTGCTTATGAAATTATCTTCTCTCACGGCCCTGTCTCCCATCGATGGCCGCTATGCGGCTAAAACAGAAAGCTTGCGTCCCTTTTTCAGTGAATATGCCTTAATCAAATATCGTCTTCACGTAGAAATAAAATGGCTTCAATTTCTCAATCATAAAATTGAAAATTTATCCTTATCGCCGCAAGCCATTCATTTCTTAAGTCTCATTGATGAAAACTTTGATGAAAAAGAAGCGGCCTGCATTAAAGAGATTGAGAAAAAAACAAATCATGATATCAAAGCCGTGGAATATTATTTAAAAGATAAAATGGATGCATTGCCCGAATTAAAAATAGCAAAAGAATTCGTTCATTTTGCCTGCACTTCTGATGACATTAATAATTTGGCATATGCCCTTATTTTATATCAGGCTTCTCAATCACAGGTACTGCCCGCATTAGAAAAAATCAAACTCAAATTACACAGCATGGTGCATGATTTTGCAGACAAACCGATTTTATCTCGCACACACGGGCAAGCCGCCACACCCAGCACCATGGGAAAAGAATTGGCAAACACCTTACACCGATTTAATCGACAATATGACGCTTTAAACGCTTTCACTTTTTTGGGGAAAATAAATGGTGCAGTGGGTAACTTCAACGCACATCATATTGCTTATCCACGCCTGGATTGGCCCGCCTTAGCACGTGAATTTGTCGAACAATTTGGTTTGTCTTTTAATGCTTACACCACACAAATTGAACCGCACGATAGCATTGCAGAATACGCGCATCTTCTTTTTCGATTAGATACACTCTTGATCGATTTAGCACGTGATTGTTGGGGCTATATTTCTTTAGGTTATTTTTCTCAACGCAAAGTGGAAGGTGAAGTAGGTTCATCCACCATGCCGCACAAAGTGAATCCCATCGATTTTGAAAATGCAGAAGGAAATCTTTATGTCGCCAATGCATTGTGGCATTTGTTTGCAGAACGTTTGCCCGTTTCACGCTGGCAACGTGATTTAGTTGACTCCACCCTCTTGCGTAATTTGGGCGTGGCACATGCACACTCTCTCATCGCCTACCAATCTTTACTCTCTGGCTTGAACAAATTAATGCTCAATGAAGCCTATACGCAGGCTGACTTAGAATCGCACTGGGAAGTACTAACAGAAGCCGTTCAAACTGTGATGCGTCGTTATGGTTTGCCCGAGCCTTATGAACAGTTAAAAGCGTTATCGCGAGGTGAGTCCATTAATAAGAAAAAACTGCATGATTTCATTGATGGACTGATGCTGCCTGAAGATGTCAAAAAACAACTGAAAAATTTAACCCCACAAAATTACCTGGGGTTTGCTGAACACTTAGCAAATTTGATTTAAAGGATGGACCCATGCCATGCTCAATCACTTCTTCGTTGAATCAGCTCTTGATTCGCTGGCTCACGAAGCAACAAGCGCCTCACAAGTTTCCGCTCTGCGATTTTGAACGGATTTGCTATGAAATTCGTCCTTGTGATGTGTTACTCATTGAAGGACGCAGCCACGTCGCAGAAGTCATTAAAACCATCACACAAAGCACGTGGTCGCATGCTTGCTTATACATCGGACGATTGCATGATATTGAAAATCTAGAAACACGAGAACGTATTTTAAAAGCCTATCCAGACATCGCACCCAATCAACAACTCATCATTGAAGGCATTCTAGGAAAAGGGACCATCGTGTCTCCGATCAACGAATATGAACATGATCATATTCGCATCTGTCGACCCGCCGGTTTATCCCGCAAAGATGCACAACAAGTGATTGATTATGCGGTGTCCCATCTGGGTATTCAGTATGATGTACGTCAAATTTTTGATTTAGCCCGTTTTCTATTTCCCTGGAGCATTTTGCCACGCCGTTGGCGATCAAGTTTATTCCGCTATCGTCCTGGTGAATTAACCAAAGAAAGCTGCTCCTCGCTCATCGCAGAAGCCTTTAATTCAGTCCACTTTCCTATTTTACCCGTTTTAAAAGAACATCGTGAAAAAGGGGTAGAACTCATTCAACGTTTCCCCAAACTCTTCACCCCCAGTGACTTTGATTATTCCCCCTTCTTCGAAATCATTAAATACCCCATTTTTGAGTTATCGGATGTCCCCACTTATCGACATCTCCCCTGGAAAGAAGGCGTACTCAGCGACGACGAAGGACACGTGGTGACACCCTCGCCCTTACCCATTTCAGAAGCACTTCCCTCTTATGCTGAAAAAGAAAAAAAGAAAAACAAAAAAGATAAGCATCATCTATGGGATTATTTTGATTAAGGCAGATACTTACAACAAAATGCAACAAATACGCCGACGAGGAAGAGGAAACTCCCCTTGTTTGATAGCCTGCTGTTGAGTCGGGCGTTTTGCAAAAAATGAGATAGGCGGATTGAAAACGGGCTCCATACCCTTCTCACGCGCTATCGCCGCTATATCTTGCTGAACAGTTAATAATTCCCCTGCAGACAGGCGCTTTCGATGACAATAAGCCTGAAGCACACAAAGCGCATCTTGTAAGACTTCTTTCCCAACCAGCAAATTCCCTGGCCGACCCCCGTTCCTTGCAGAAGTAGGACTTATCCATTCAACTACAAGACGCATTTTTTCGCTCAGGATGGCGCGTTCTTTGCGGTCTTTCAATACATGAGGCAAATATAATTGGGTAAAATGAAAAATACGGTGTAGGGAAAAATACAAATCCGCGCATTCCTGGCCATAGTAAGAAATATTAAACTTGCGTGTAGAGAGAATATCCCGAGCCATCTCGCAAGCGGAGAAAGCCAGTTCTCGAGGAGAACGACGGACGAGGTTGATGGGTTCTGAAGGAGAATTAACAGGAGGGCAGGATTTCAGGATAGGTTTTACAGGCTTGGGTCTGACTGCCGTTTCTGAAGTGACTCTTTCCAAGGCAATAGGTGTCAGCCTAGATGAGGGTTCAGGGGAAGACGGAGGCGTTTCACTGGTAGGGCTGTCAGACAAGCTTGTTCTGGTGTTAAGGGACAGCGGTGTGACTCGCCCTTCCTTCTCTAGCTCACTCCATTCTGCAGGTGAATTTACCACAGGAGAAGTTTGAGATAATGTAGCCAGAACTGCGATGGAATCATTGGGTCCAGGCCGCATGGTATTGAACCTCCATTGTAAAACGTGGACGTATTCTACAATGAATTCGATTAAGTCTTTCTTAACAGGGAATAAAAAAATCGCACCTTCAAAAAAGGTGCGATTCTATTTTTGAGAAGGAGAGTGGAACTATTCGGCTTTTTCTACTTTGGCTTTTGCTACTCTTTTACGAGCAACACGCTTTTTGGCGGGGGCTTTCTTCACTGCTTTCTTAGCACGAACAACGCGCTTTTTCGCAGTCTTTTTAACCACCTTCTTTGCCGCTTTTTTCACACCTTTTTTAGCGGTAGACCTCACTGCTTTTTTCTTAGCAGCAGGCTTTCGAGCAGTCGTTTTTCTCTTGACTGCGGCTTTTTTAACAACACGTTTCTTTGCAGGTTTCTTAGCAGCAGGCTTTTTAGCAGCAGCTTTACGTACCATGATACTGTTCTCCTTGAGTTAAAAAGCAAGTCCCTTAAAACAATACTCATGTAGATTTTAATATTTATTCCATTGAGAAATAAATATTAATACACATTGAGTATTTTTTATGTATATATAACCCCCCTCGAAAAGTCAAATTTTTTTATCATTTTTGTAAATAAATGAATTGAAATTACCTTTTTTTAAACAGAAAGAAGTATTGAATGCATTCCCACACCGCACGCAATGCCATCGCTTCACCCCCTTCCGGACGTCCTGCGCGCGAATTCAAATTCCAAGCCATTAAATCAAAATGCACCCAAGGTATCTGCGCGGGCACAAACTCTTGCAGAAACAAAGCTGCTGTTATCGCACCTGCATAAGCACTCGTGGGTGAATTATTTAAATCAGCAATCGAAGAATCCAACATACGTCGATAGGGTTCATACAAAGGTAATCGCCAAATCGCATCTTGTGTGGTTTTTGCTGCCTCAGATAAAGTCTGTGCAAGCAGCTCATGAGCCGTAAAAAAAGCCGGTAAATCCGTGCCTAAAGCAATGCGCGCTGCACCCGTGAGGGTGGCAAAATCAATTAATAATTCAGGTTGTTCACTGACGGCTTCGGTTAATGCATCTGCTAATACTAATCGTCCTTCCGCATCGGTGTTGGTAATTTCAATACTCAATCCTTTGCGTGTTGCAATCACATCACCCGGACGATACGCATTACCCGACACCGAGTTTTCAACAGCAGGAATGAGCACGCGCAAACACACAGGCAAACGCGCAGACATAATGAGGGTAGCCAGGCCAACGGCGTGCGCTGCACCACCCATGTCTTTTTTCATCAATGCCATGCCATTCGTTGGTTTTAAATTTAAGCCACCCGTATCAAAGCAAACCCCCTTCCCCACCAAAGTCAACTTAGGATGATGCGCTTCACCCCATCGAATATCGATCAAGCGTGGTGGCTGTGCACCTGCGCGCCCCACCGCATGAATGGCCGGGTAATTTTGTCGAAGCAGTGCCTCTCCTTCAACAACCTCACACGTGGCGCCATGGGGCGCAACCGCTGCCACACAGGCTTGTGCTAATTCAATCGGCCCCATGTGTTCGGTAGGTGTATTAATCAAATCACGCACCAAATAAATAGCTTGCAGAGTCCTTTTTACTGCTTCTCTGTCCACTTCGGCTGGCCACACCAATCGCGCCCGAGCAGATTTTGTGGCAGATTTATAGCGCGTAAATTGATAAGCGCCCAAACCCCAGGCACAACAGGCATTAAACGCCTGGGGCGCACTCAAGTCCTGCAACTGATAACAGGCGTCGGGTAAAAGACGCGCAAGATTTCCCGTCAACCAAAAATCATCACGTGATTTTACGCCCGCCACAGCCTGGGCGATGGCACCTTGTGCATCAGGTTGTAACCAATAACTTTCAGGTGTGGCCGTGAACCCCACTGAATTGAGCCAATGCTGAGTAAACGTGGGTTGGGAAGCAAGCCAATCCGGATACGTGGCTGTTTCAAGTAAATGCAGTGGTATCGCAGACGAGCTACCAGGCTCAACAAATAATGTATCAAACATGGCTTTACCTACTTTAATTGATTCGCGGATCTAATTCGCCTGCTTTATAACGTTGATACATTTTTTCCAAAGAAAGTACTTTGATTTTATCTGCCCAACCTGCTGTACCAAAGGCTTCGTAACGTGCTTTACAAATATCTTTCATGGCAGTAGTGGCAGCAGCAAGGTATTTGCGGGGATCAAATTCTTTAGGATGTTCAGCAAAATAACGACGTATCGCGCCTGTTGAAGCCATTCGTAAATCGGTATCAATGTTCACCTTACGCACACCGTTTCGAATGCCTTCTTGAATTTCTGCCACGGGCACACCGTAGGTTTCGCCCATTTCTCCTCCATTTTCATTGATTATCTTTAACCAATCTTGAGGAACAGAAGAAGAGCCGTGCATCACTAAATGTGTATCGGGAATACGACGATGGATTTCTTTAATCCGTTCTATTGCTAAAATATCGCCTGTGGGTGGACGCGTGAATTTATAGGCTCCATGACTGGTCCCAATCGCTATGGCCAGGGCATCCACTTTAGTCATGTTGACAAAACGGGCCGCTTCTTCTGGATCCGTTAAGAGTTGCGCCTTTGATAATTTACATGCTGCACCTGAACCATCTTCTTCTGCGGCATGACCACTCTCTAACGACCCTAAACACCCCAACTCCCCTTCCACGGATACGCCACAAGCATGCGCCATGGCCACCGCGCGCGACGTGGTTGCCACGTTATAATCAAAATCGGCCGGTGTTTTCATGTCTTCTTTTAAGGAACCATCCATCATCACGGAGGTAAAACCTAACTGAATAGAACGCTGACACACATCCGGTGACGCACCATGATCTTGGTGCATACAAATAGGAATATGAGGAAATTCTTCCGCTGCCGCCAAAATTAAATGACGTAAAAAAGGAGCACCTGCGTATTTTCGGGCCCCTGCAGAGGCTTGCACAATCACAGGGCTATTTGTTTCATCTGCCGCCTCCATGATGGCGCGCATTTGCTCTAAATTATTTACATTAAAAGCAGGCACCCCATATTGATGCTCCGCTGCGTGATCCAATAATTGTCTTAAAGTAATTAACATCACCCACACTCCCTATTTGGTTACTTGCAAAATCTTCATCGTATTCGTCTGACCATGCACACCCAGCGAATCACCCCGCGTTATGATAACCCAATCACCCTCATGGACAATACCTTGTTTCTTAAGATGTTCAAGCACCATGCCATACAATTCCACCGTTTTTGCATCAAGCGGATCAAAGTGCACCGGATAAACACCGCGAAACAAAGTCATGCGTCGCTGCGTTTCCACGTGGCGCGTTAAACCATAAATAGGAATACCCGATCGAATACGTGACATCCATAAAGGCGTGGATCCGGACTCTGTCAAGGCCACAATGGCTTTAACGTCAAAATGATTAGCCGCATACATGGCTGACATCGCAATCACTTCGTCTACACGGGTAAAATGACACTCCACACGATGACGTGAAATTTGTGAAATACGTTGTTTTTCAGCACCGATACAAATACGCGCCATGGCTTCAATCACTTTATCCGGATGTTCACCTGAAGCAGTTTCAGCTGACAACATCACGGCATCTGTGCCATCCAACACAGCATTGGCCACGTCAAAGACTTCTGCACGTGTAGGAATGGAATTTTCTATCATGGATTCCATCATTTGCGTGGCGGTGATCACCGCTTTATCCAAGGTACGTGCGCGCTGAATAATATGTTTTTGCACAATGGGTAATTCTGCGTCACCAATTTCAACCCCTAAATCACCCCGCGCCACCATGACAGCGCAGGACACTTTGATGATTTCATCAATGACTTTTACGGCTTCCGCTCGTTCAATTTTAGCTATCACCCCGGCTTTACTGTTCTCCTGCTCGATGAGTTTTTTCGCATAAAGAATATCGTCTGCGCTGCGAGGAAAAGAAATCGCAATATAATCCACGCCTAGCTTTGTTGCGACTTTTAAATCATTTATATCTTTTTCTGTTAAAGATTCCGCACTTAATCCCCCACCCAAACGATTGATCCCTTTATTATTAGATAAAACACCGCCTCCTTCTACACAACAGTGAATACGTGGTCCTTCTATTTTCAACACCTTTAATACAATACGACCATCATCTAACATCAACACATCTTCAGGCTTCACATCTCGAGGTAAATTTTTATAATCCACCCCCACCGTATGCACATTGCCTTTTTTTTCAGGCAGACTGGCATCTAAAATAAAAGCCTCTCCTTTTTCGAGAATCACACTGCCTTCTTCAAAGGTAGACACACGAATTTTAGGCCCTTGCAAATCCGCTAAAATCCCCACCTCACGTTGATATTTGGCCGCATATTCTCGCACTTGATGAATACGATGTTCATGATCCGCCACACCTCCATGCGAAAAATTCAATCGAACTAAATCCACACCCGCTGCAATACAACGTTCTAGTACACCCGGCCTGTCCGTTGCGGGACCTAAAGTTGCAATAATTTTAGTACGTCTTGGCATCATCTTTTCCTATTGTCCACGTAAAAATAATTTATCAAGTTCGCTTAATGTAAATTGACGATAGGTGGGACGACCATGATTACATTGCCCACTTAAATCAGTTTTTTCCATTTCACGTAATAAGGCATTCATTTGAGGTATATTTAACTTATGATGCGCATGCACGGCCGCACGACACGCTAAAGTCGCTAAAAAAGTCCGTGTTTTTTCTTGAACTTGATCCGTGCATTGATTTTCTAAAAGATCGGCAATCAAGTCACGCACCAACTGCACTATATTTGTTTCAATTAAATGAGCCGGCACCGATCGCACAATCAACACCGTAGGCCCCGCGCTTTCAATGTCTAACGCCAATCCCATCAAGAATGCATGATGTGCTTGCACGCATTGCATTTCTTTTTCACTCACCTTTAATGTTAAGGGCAATAAGAGTGTTTGCGCAGATAAACTTTGCGTTTCCCAGGCTTTCTTTAAACGTTCGTATAAAACACGCTCATGCGCTGCATGCATATCAACAATCACCAACCCCTTTTCATTTTCAGCCAAAATATAAATATGTTGTAATTGACCTATTGCATAACCCAAGGGCGGTATCGATGTTTTAACTTCAGACAAGACAGGGGCAGAGGGGGCAGTAACAGCAAACGGTTTAACACTAAAGGACAGCTCTTCTCTCAAGGATAAAGGCATTTCAGTTTGTTGTGTGGCCAAAACCTGATTTACCCCTTCCCATACCCGTTCGGTGTAAGGTTTAACATCTTCTTTGACTTGCCACCTCTCGGATAATTGAAGTGGCACACTGGGTTTAACCCAATCTGAAATAGACACCTGATGATGATCGAGCGACGGACGCGTTTCATGCAAAGCACGCCGTAATTGCGAAAAAATAAAATCATACACCAAGCGACCTTCTCGAAAGCGCACCTCTTGCTTAGTCGGATGCGCATTCACATCCACCCTCTCAGGATCGAGCTCAAGAAATAAAATAAAAGCAGGGAAACGATCTTGGTATAGCGCATCTTGATACGCTCTTTTAACCGCTGAATTCACTAATTTATCTTTTATGGCGCGTTGATTTACGTAAAAAAACTGCAAATCAGCTTGGCTTCTGGCAATCGTGGGCAAGCCCAACCAACCAGACAGGCGCATTCCACTCGCATGAGATTCAATTTTAATACTGTTTTCAACAAAGGCTTCACCCGCTATTTTTTCTATGCGTTGTCGCTGTTTTTCTTCTGTCGATGCTTCGGGTAAATCATAAATAAGTCGCTGGTTGTGCGTCAGCGTTAACCCTACATCAAAATGAGATAAGGCAATACGTTCTATCACATCTTGGATATGACGAAACTCAGTGTTTTCGGTTTTTAAAAATTTACGCCGCGCGGGCACATTAAAAAATAAATCACTTATTTCTACAGTGCTTCCATTGGGGTGTGCGATGGGTCGAATACTTTCTTGCTCATTTGGCTGACTTTGAACACACCAAGCGGTGGTTTGATCCGCCTGTTTTGAGCTCATCGTCACGCGTGCGATGGAGGCAATACTCGCCAAAGCTTCACCACGAAATCCTAAACTTTTAATTTGAGTCAAATCCGTTTCTGTTTTAATTTTACTCGTGGCGTGCCTGGCTAAAGCCAAGGCTAAATCATCTGGATGGATCCCCCGACCATTATCTTTCACGCGAATAAATTGCAAGCCTCCTTTACCTATTTCAACCTGGATCAAGCGCGCACCCGCATCCAAACTGTTTTCCAATAATTCTTTAACCACTGAGGCGGGGCGCTCCACCACCTCGCCTGCAGCAATTTGGTTAGCAATATGTGACGGAAGAAGGTTAATTCTCATTACAGTACACCCAAAAAGGAAGAAAAAAGAACAAAACTAAGTCACGAAAGTGTTAAATAGACTACACTTTTATGAGGTGAAAATCGATGATAGGTAAACAATATGCCATTCGAACCCCATTTTCTCAAAACAGAATTAGATGTAACAGATGAGGCGCTTTCTCCACACTTGGATGAGGAAGGGAAGATAAACACTTATTCTTCTATTTCACGACGCGCAGAGGCCTGGGAAGCTGCTTATCGGTTTATTAAACCAGACCAAGAGACTGCCGTTCCCATTTCCAAACCGCCCTTACTCACACCCGACAATGAGCATACCCAAGCTAATCTTCGTCAAGAACGAAATTATAAAAACCAAATCGTTGAAGCACTGGCTCAAACAACGCGTCAACCTGTCACCGCTGCCAATCGTGCATTAGAAGAAGCAGAGTACCTCAATAGCTGGGCAGAAAAACGTAAGGTAGATTACACACAGTACACCGCGCAGAACAAAACAACGCTCTTAGCAGAACAACCCATTTACAAACTCACTCCCGAACTCATTCAAGATTATTTAGCCTTACTCAGTGATAACAAACCTGTTTGGGCACAAAAATTACCTGGCGGAGCATGGGAATTAGAGCACCTCATCCAAAAAGTCAGGGACGCACAACAAGCAGCACGAGAAGCATCAGGCAACACAGCGGGTGATCAGATTAACAATCCAACCTATCAAAAAGCCTTCGCAGAAAAATTAGGTACACTGTCGTGCACAAGACGACAATTACCTGGACTCAGCAATTTTTCTAAACATTATGCTTACTATGAAAAGGGGGACACAGCTTACAAAGCACCCCCTGTTTTACGCGCCTCCACACCTGTGCCCATCCACGTTAAAAATAAAGCATTGCGTGATGAGATCACCCGAAAAAACATCGAACAATTTATTGCAAATTCAGAGAATCCAGACAAACTCCCCTACTTAATCACAAGTTTAATGGCCCCGATTGGTGTAGGCGCGTTGGGTAATAACGATAAAATGATTATGGATAGCATTCAGCGTGTCGTCAAAAAAATGAATGTAGAAAGAACCAGCCAGGGGCAGCCTAAAATTATCTATGTTAATCATGCCATTAACCATCCTGTGTTACGGACATTTTCTCGTGGTGGTGACCAAGCAAAAAAAGCCTCGCAAGACATATTACGGTTAACCGCTAGAACACGTTTACAAAAAACACTGGGAGAAAGTGGCAATAACTTAGTCGCGCACTTGGACCGTTGGTTACAAAAAGGAAGTGAAAAAAATTACACTGGTTTTATCAATGAAGCAGAAACATTAATGCGTTCACTCAATGAAAAATTAACCTCGGCTAAACCAGGGGAAGAAAAAAACAAGGTTCTCGAACAATTGCTGTTAGTCAATGCCGTCAAAGATTATGTTCAACTTCTACAGCATAAACCATTTGCAGGTGCGAATAAAAATCCTAACTTATTTCTCGCCGCACTTGAGCAAATTATTTCGCCCAACTGTATCGGTGTGTGCATCAGCGGCAAAGATCGCACAGGCTGTTTGTTGATTCAACGCGATAGCATGCTTGAGGCTTTTTACACCAACCCCGAACATCGTCTTGCCAATTACTTTGATCCTCCCGAACAACGAGCAACCTTCGTGTCTTCCTTCACGCGCAATCTGGCCAGCAATCATCAAGGCAATAATGCAGCGCTCAATGCCCCTGGCTGCAATGGACAAAAAAATTTAACCCATATGTTAGCACGTGATCAAAGAGAGAAAATGAACACAGACTATCCGGGTTATTTGAAAAGTAATAAAGCCGTTGCTGGCATGAACAGACAAGCTCATGGTCGATATAAACAACCTAAAGACACAAAACCTTCTGCTGAACAACAAAGCGCTTCAGATGTTCTTCCTGATCAGGCACCTCCTGAACAAGAACAACACCACTTTCCCCCTCCCGAACTTGAAGCCAGTCCAGAATTGCAAGCACATGTCACTGCATTAACGAAGGCAGGCATAAAACAAGAGGAGGCCGTTGCCCTCATCAGCGAATTAACAGACAAAAAAACGGGCTTATCCTATGAACAGCTCGACACAGAAATTCAGGAGAAAAAAACAGAAAGCCCAGACAAAGCTGTTAATGAAATTTATAAAGATATTTCAGCGAATCTTGATAGAATCAGAGGAAAATATATAGCCATAGCCTATGCTGGCGGAAAAGAGCGGTTGGCTGCGTATCATGCTGATGCTAATGCCGATGTTGCTACTCCTTCAGAACCAGCTGCATCTACACCACCACGTCCTACCAGCACGCCCAATCCACGCCGCCTATAAACAGCGAAACGCAACCTTTTCGATCAATAAAAAATAGACCACACTCCATAAATGTCCGTATTTTATGGAGTAGAATCTATTTTTTAATTAATTGAAAAGCCTGAATTTTGACCACACGCCCCCCCTCCACACACTCAATTTGACATCGGAGTGTAGGTGATGGCAAAAACAACAAACCTTGTTGCGGCCACTCAATAAAGACAAGGGCGTTTGCATGAAAATAATCACGGATACCCATCAGGCTCAATTCTTCAGGATCATGCAAACGATACAAATCAAAATGATGCACTACTTGTTTATCAAAAAAATAACTTTCAACCAAGGTGTAGGTGGGGCTTTTAACCGGCCCTTGATAACCTAAACTTCGCAAAAAACCACGCACCAAAGTGGTTTTTCCTGCACCCAATTCCCCTTCCAAATAAACCACAGAGGGGGCTTTGCAATATGCATCCAAGCCAGCCCCTAGCGCCAGCATTTGTTCCTCTGAAGAAGCCGTTAACACGCACACGTCTTTCACTTTGCATTCACCCAATCACGTAAATGAGGCAACAAATCCGATGCCATCAAACCTCGTTCACCTAACTTAGCCGCACTGTCACCCGCTTTAGCATGCAACACCACTCCCAAAGCAGCCGCCACGTCATTTTCCAATCCTTGCGCCATCAAACCTACTATCACACCCGTTAACACATCCCCCATACCCGCACTGGCCATACCAGGATTACCCTGCGCACAATACATCGGGGTACGCGCCTTTGCGCTTGAAACCAAGGTATGATGCCCTTTTAAGATCACCGTCCCACCATATTGTGATTGTATCGACATCACCGCCTCTTCTCGCTTAGCTTTTAATGCGATGGGACACGATTTTAATAAGGCAGCCGCTTCACCTAAATGCGGCGTCAACACCCAATTATCTCGCGTTTGAGGAAAACGCACCAATAAACGCAAGGCATCTGCGTCTACCACCAAGGGTAGGTTGAAATCTAATAATAGGGTTTGCAACAAAGGAACAGCCCACTCGTCTTGTCCTAAACCCGGCCCTACCGCCACTACCGTTGCTTTTTCTAAAATGCGTTTTAATTGTGATGCTTCTTCCACACCTTCTGTTTGCACCTCAGGACACATCAAAGTCGCCATCATTTTATGCACCGCACGTGTGGCGACGATCACACGACCCGCTCCCACGCGATAAGCCGCTTGCGCTGCTAAAACAGGGGCGCCCGCCATACCTTCATTGCCGCCGATGATCACAACATTGCCGCACTCTCCTTTATGAATATCTTTTTTTCGCGCAGGAAACAGGGCCATCAATTTAGAAAAATTCAATTTTTTTAGCGTATTCATCTTACACTGTCTCCAAACACTGATAAAAATCATCCCAAGAAAAAGCTGCCCCTGGATCGGTTTTACGTTCAGGCGCAATATCACTGTGCCCTACAATATGTGAAAGAGGGATAGCATAAGCACACTGCAACGCTTTCACCAGCTGCGCGAGTTGTTGATATTGTATTTTTTCATAAGGAATATCATCCGACCCTTCCAACTCAACTCCAATTGAAAAATCATTACAATTCATACGCCCTTGAAAAGAAGATTCTCCCGCATGCCAAGCACGACGGTTAAAAGGAACATATTGAATCACTTGACCATCACGTCGAATAAATAGATGAGGAGAAACACGTAAGTGTGAAATGGTTTTAAAATAGGGATGCGCGTGGGGATCCAACTTTCCCAAAAAGAATTGATCCACATAGTTTCCTCCCCACTGATTGGGAGGCAAACTAATATTGTGTATCACGATTAAATCAATCTGCGGCGAAGGTCTCTCATTACAATGGGGAGAAGGATGATAAATGATGTTTTTTACTAATCCTGTTTGCTGATTGATTTCCATCTTTGACTTTCCCTCACAAACTTGCTGATCCATTCCAATTGTTTCATCAGCGCACCTCGATTTTTTTCAAGTACACGCTTCGCACACCGCCCTTTTTCTCGACGTAAAACTGGATCCTGCAACCAGACCATCAATGCACTCGCTAAATTTTCAGCGCTGACTTGTTCCAAACCACCTGATTCACGCAACAAGCGTACAATATCTAAAAAATTAAAGACATGTGGCCCTGTCAAAATAGGCACCCCAAACACGGCCGGCTCCAGTGGATTATGCCCACCGTGCGCCACCAAACTTCCTCCAATAAAAGCGATATCCGCCGTGGCATATAAGAGCAGCAACTCACCCAAGGTATCTCCCACATAAATGGCCGTATCCGCATCAGGCAACCCTTGACTGCGTCGCACCACCTTTAAATGTGTTTGTTCACACAAACGCGCAACAGCATCAAAGCGCTCAGGGTGACGCGGCACAATAACTAATAATAAAGCGGGGTAATCTTGTCTGACAGCCAAAAAAGCGTCCAACACAAGTTTATCTTCGCCTTCATGTGTGCTGGCTGCAATGAAGACGGGTCTTTCAACTTGATAATGTTGTCGTAATGCCGCGGCTTTTTCTAACAAACCCTCAGGCACACTTAAATCAAACTTTAAACTGCCTGTCACCTGCACCCGTTCAGGGTGCGCACCTAAAGAAATGAATCGTACTGCCTCGGCTTGCGTTTGGGCCGCGATACTGCTGATCTGTTGCAACATCGCACGCGCCAACCCAGCCACACGTCGATATCCCCGCCAAGAACATTCAGACAAACGGGCATTCACTAAAAGAGAAGGAATATTTTCTTTTGCGCACTGTTCAATGATCGTAGGCCATAATTCTGTTTCTATAAAAATGGCTAAGCCAGGTCGTGCCTGTCGAAAAAAACGTTTAACCGCAAAAGGATAATCATAAGGCACATAACAAATATGGGTTTTCTCATCTTCCAGCACCTGTGCCTTTGCACGCCCCGTGGGCGTCATGGACGTTATCACGATAGAAATATCAGGAAACTGTTGTCTTAGAAAAAGAACAATCGGTGTGGCGGCAATGGTTTCACCCAAAGAGGTGGCATGGATCCAAATACTGGGGGCATGTAACTGAAAAGGTAGCTGACCTAAACGTTCAGCCCAGTGTTTTGCATAAGCAGGCGCTTTGCGCGCCCGCCACAGCAAACGTAACCAAATAAACGGAAAAATCAGGTACAATAAAAAAAGATAAACCGCTCGCACGCTACATCAACCACGCCGCAAGCAAGGCCAACACTAAGGCTGTCCCGCCAATTAAAGCCATCCCTTGCATTAAACTCAAACCCCAAAAAAAGGCATACGGTTTTAAATTTTCGTTCATATTTCTTCTCCTACTTCAATCGTGACAATAATATCCCTTTCCACTTCCTCAATGCTTAACACAGTATGACCCCGCATCTTACACCAAGCAGGAATATCGTATTTAACACCCGGATCCGTACAAAATACTGTTAATTGTTGCTTAGGTAATAATGTTTTTATCGCATCCTGCACCCGTATCACGGGCAGCGGACACAATAAATTTCTTGCATTCAGTTCTGGCATTTAGACATACCACGCTTGAGGTATCTCTGTTGTAGAAAGAGGCATCACGTTTACTTCCCAAGGTTCACGATCAGGTCGATTAATTTGAACCCTCACCGAAGATTCATCGCGACCATCTGAATAACGCGCCATCACCCTCGCCGCTAAATTTAAATCTTCTGTACTGGGATCACCGTCCAACAACATCAAAGGCCCCATGTGATCCAACACACGCAAATGAATAAATTGTTTGCGGTATCCTTCCAAATAATTATTTTCACCTTCTTCTCGTCCAATGATCATTTTGAAATTTTCATTGGGACGAATATGTCGACCCACCTTTAATAGCATAATGTCATCTAATTCATATTGACGCACACCGCGCGATTGCCATAAATCTTGTAATTTTGACGCGTAGTTTGCATCTGTTAAAAAACAACAGCCTCCCGCAGGTTGGGCATAATCTTGAATACCAAAATTTTTCGCCATTTCAATTTGGCGCGATCGCCCTCGGCCCGTTAAATCACCTAATTTTTCACGCTGCACCCAACCCTCACGCTCGGGTTTGGTCAATGCTAAATTTTTTGCAGACAAGGGTCGTAACAAAAGATCATCTGCCCCCGATTCTGCCGCCACAATCGGCATCGTGTGTTTACGTTGTGATTTAGGACGTTGCCCTATCACTTCACCCGTAATAATAAAATCAAAACCCTGCTCGACTATCCATTGCTTGGCTTTTTTGACCATAAAAATTTTACAATCTAAACAAGGATTCAAATGAGCACCGTAACCGTGCTTCGGATTTAACACAATGTTTTTGTATTCTTCCACAATGTCAATGATATGTAGCTTAATCCCCAACTGCTCAGCCACCCACAAGGCATTATTTCGTTTTGGTTTTTCGTGTTTACGGATCGCATGCGTATGACCTTCCACGCAAAAACCCGTGAAAAAATTAATGCCTTCAACGTGGATGCCTTGTTCGAGCATCATTTTAGTAGCGAGCATGGAATCCAGCCCGCCAGAAATAAGTGAAATAGCTTTATGCATTTTTTGGGTACGCTGGATCAGGAATAATGCAAGCAACAGGACACACTTCAACGCATTGTGGCACGTCAAAATGCCCCACACACTCGGTGCATTTTTGTGGGTGGATTATATAGTACTCAGAGCCCGACGAAATAGCCCCATTAGGACATTCAGGTTCACACACATCACAATTGATACACTCATCCGTAATTTTTAAGGCCATAAATCAACTACCCCCTCCACAACAGGGGACATTTTACCATCAAATTCAACCATCTTCACGATGTCCTTGACCGCGGGGATCTACGCCGGCTTGGACTGCGGACGTTCCCCTAGCGAGTACTTAAACTCTTCTACCTGCTGCGCTCTCACTTCACATACGCGGTCATACATCTCCCAATCTAACTGAGCAGTAACCGCCAGCTCTCGGGATCTGTTCACGCGCCAGCCCCAAGTCTCCCTCAGTTCGGGAACCAGTGGCATGAATTTCAGGCGCATCGCACGAGGAAAGTGACCAGAAGAATCTAATAACTGAAAAGTCCGTTCCAACGGCTGCCCAAATTGCTCGTCAGTCGGCAGGGGGACAAAAGGATAGGATTGGCAAAAAGCTTGGCGTTGCCAGGCGGGGAGCATACGCTGGGCGCCACCAATTTTTTCAAACCAGCAATTACGCAGTGCAATCCAATCACCCGTTTCAACCCAATGCTTACAATTCGCCAGGTATGTCTGATAGGCATTTTTAAGTAGGTTGTTATTATAACAACGCGAGGCTTTTTCTTGTTTTTCTATTCCTCCCGCGTCAGTATAGTCATAGCTCACCCCTTTGGTTTCCAGTTCTTTCATCTGCGACAAGGCTTGTTCTTTACCTTTCGGTAGCGCTTCTATAGCAGATTGCATCATTTTCAGCATATCCGCATCCCCCACCCAAAGGGCATATTGAAACGGGCTGATATATGAAAAGTGTCTGCCGGAACAATCCGTTACCTGTGAATTTTTGAAGAGTAAATCAGGGTGTTCCTCCAGAATTTTTCGGGCTCCCGCTTCCTGGCCTTGGGCCACGAAGGTAAGTAAGTGTTTTGCTAGGTTCAATGCAACTGCTTGTTCTCTGAAAAAACAGAGTGTGCTCTTATTCGTCTGGCCCAATGCCAAGGCCGCTTTTAGAGGAAGTCGAAAAAATACGTCTCTCTTTATGTCATCAGGTAAATCTAAAAAAGGCGAAGAGCCATCAGAGGGTGGTATTTCTGGGGAAGATACAGGGGGTATTGTGAGGGAATAGCGTGTTCGCACCCCTTCTATGTCTCGGATGAATAATTCACTCTTATCTTTTTGTAAATAAAGGGGGTTTGCGCTACCTGTTATAACGCGAGCTGCAATAGAATATAATGGACCCCTAAATTCGGACCACGAGTTAAGATATAATTCTCCAGCTAACCCAGGGGAGAAAGATGGCAAATATACGAAAGAAATACAGCCCGCAAGAAAAGGCAAAAATTGCGTTAGAGGCAATCAAAGGGGAACT